>JAQIBZ010000347.1 GCA_027858815.1 Desulfobacteraceae bacterium | reverse complement strand
CAAAAGAAAATAGACAAGTACCTGACCTGTTCCAGAAAGGGGCGTGGGGGAAAGCTGAAGGTGGGATTCAACGACAAGGCCATTACCGAAGCAAAGAAGTACTTTGGCTATTTCGCCCTTGTCAGTAATCAGGCTATGGACACATTTACAGCACTTGAAAATTATCGGCTGCGAGAAAAAATCGAAGAACTCTTTGCCGTGCAAAAGGGGAGGCTCGACGGTGCGCGACCGCGCACATGGTACCCGGACAATCTGCGTGGAAGGCAATTCACGCAATTTGTCTCGCTGGGCTATCATTGTTTCCTGACGAAAAAAATAAAGGCAGTACAGGCCAAGCTCAGAAAAAAAGAACCCGGAAAAACAAAATCACTTATCAAGCTCGAAAAGAAGCTGGAAAGCTGGCTTGCGCAACGCTCTCTCGCTCAGATCCTGGATTGGTTCGACTGCATTGAAACCACAAAGGTACAGACTGTCATGGGCAGTTATCGATGGTCCACCGAATCAGTGGCCAGAGACAGGCTCTTCTTGAAGTACTTGGGAGTGGACACCAAATAGTGTACGCTTTATCCGACTTTCAAGTTAATAAGAAGAAATGGAACGAATTTAACCAAAAAAATATTGAGACTGCCAAAACCATCATCCGTGAAAGAATGAGAATCGTATCACAAACAGTTCTTAAGGAAATGCCCCATTGCCCGCTTTCTGAAAATCGAACCATTATCACAGTAGGCAAACCCGTTGATGAAATCGTCAAGACAGCTCAGGATAACAACTTTGACCTAATTATCATGGGAACTCATGGGCATGGTGAATTCGAAGAAATGATGTTGGGAAGCACCGCCAGCGGCGTCATTCTAAAATCCAAAGTGCCTGTGCTCGTGGTACGGCCATCATAATCGGTGTGCTGCCCATCTGCCCATCCGGATGCCGCCGTTTCGTGAAAGAAAACAGGATCTTCCGCTGTTGATCAATATGTTTTTAAACCGGATTCGTCTTAAAAAATACAATATTTTCGTGGACAAGACCATCCATGAATAATCAATATTGAAATGAAAAATTAATTGAACCAAACACCTCCAAATTCTGCTGGGTTTCAAATGATTTTGTCCTTGCGACATAGGCGAATACGGTCTTCACTCTTCCTGTCACCAGGCCGATGCCGCCCATAAAAACACCGACAAAGGGTTTTTTATCCACGCTGTGACTGTCCCGAAACGTATTGCCGTCAAGGAAAATATCATGAAGTACCGCCTGGCCACCCCCTGACAGAAAAAGATGGACCCCAAAACGATTTCTTTTTTCATCGCAGGTTGATTGCTTGAGTTCCGCATTAAAGCAGGTCGCCGGTTGAATGGGAAAATTTCCGCAATCATTCGGGACATTCCATCCATATCGCATCATCATACCGATGTTGTAAAACGTCCTGACATTTCCAATACCGCCCCCGGTATTAAAAATAGCATCTCCCCCGATCCCGGCATTAATATTGGATGCGAAAATCTTTTGTTTGTAATCATAAATCACACACATGACCGGCTCATCCTCAAGCTGATGGTCCCACCCATTTGTATCATCACTGCTCAACAACGCATGACCATAAGTCTGGAGCTGCTCGGCATAAGAATGCGGGCCGACGATTCCTGCGCAAAGCCCCAGCGTATGCATGTGGTTATCTAATTTTCTGTGAAAACCGATTTCAATATACGTGACCCCGGCATAGGGCCGATCATCCCGGATTAATTGCGTTTCCTCAATATCTCTGGGCGTATACATATTCTGCCCTATGGAAAAGGTCAGCGCTTTTTCCGAATCAGGGGAACTAAACCCCAACCGTTTAACAACCGGGTACAGCCAGCGATGGGCCCATGCGTCTTCCGGCAATTCAGATAATCCATATCGGCTCCAGGTCAGCTTCAGGCCATTGGTATACTGATCATCATCGCCTGCGAAGACATCGTTCTCAATATACAGGCTGAATGTTCGAAAATCACGGGAAGCGCAAGGGACTTGGGCATATAAAACCGACGGTGCCACCCAGAAAAGACTAAGAATCACCAGTGCTTTGAACAGGTGAAAAAAGAAGTTGTATTTTTTTTCATTTGAAAAGCAGATACCGGACATATGGCAATATCGATTCTATATATTGACATTGAAAATAAAAGGCGAATTTTTATTACGTGGCTATGCACTTAGCTCCTACTTGCCCATTATGTGGTATTTCGTAGTAATTTTTTACACAATATATAGCGCAAATAGGGAGTGAAGTGCATAGCCACGTTTTATTAATATACAAAATTATCTATCGTTTTATCAAGATTTTTATGCCTTTAAGGAGTATCTAATGATGATGGGGTATTAATCGGTGAAGGTCCGCCCCCCCTGTCAAACCGCCGTTTTCAAGCCAGTCAAGGACGTTTTCCTCCGCCCGGTTAATAAGATCTGCCGTTCGGGTAAAATCAAACATAGAAACATCCAGCGGACAAAGTACCGGCAGCAGGACAATATCAACATCATTACGGAACCGCTCGATATCAGCTGCCAGTCGATGTGACATGGCAATGGAAATTGTTTGAAGCACCATTTCAACTACCCCTTTTGGCGGAATTTTCTGGGCGCAGCAAATACCGGTAGGGAATAAAATAACACGGTTCGCCCCCCGCGCGACAGCGGCTGAAATCGGCGTGTTGTTGGTGATACCACCATCAACCAGAAACTGCTCACCGACTTTTACCGGTGGAAACACCGCCGGGATAGCGGAACCAGCGAGCAATGAATCAACCACTGACCCATGAGAAAGGGGCACTTCGTTCCCGCTAAATAAGTCTGTCGCCATAATCACCGTCGGCACGGGTAAATTTTCAAGGCGGGTGTGTGTCAGGTGTTGCTGAATCATTATTTTTAACGGTTTGGGGCTGCAAATATAATTCCTAAACGACATGAACCCGAAGAGGGTTCTCAACGGCGAAACCGGAAAGACATTTTCCCGGCGAATTTTCAACCAGATTTGTTCGAGCCGGTCCGCTCCGTTTGGGGTGGGATCAGATGCAAAAAAAGCCGCATTAATGGCACCGACCGACGCACCGACAATAAAATCCGGAATTATGCCTGTTTGGGTAAACGCCTTGAGCATGCCCACCTGGACTGCACCGAGGCTGCCACCACCGGCAAAAACAAATGCGGTTTTTGAATTTAACGCATGCTTCATAGTTGACAGATCTCTCCTGATCATGGATTAACAAACCGGATAAAACTTTTCTGCTGTTTAGCGACCACATTTCCCATGACTTCCGCCACGACCCCGCCGAACATCTTGCCCATCAAACCGGCATTCATGGCACCGACATACGCTTTACCATCTGTTTTTTGATACACGCTGATGGTGCATGGCATCATTACGGACACGATTTTCGTGTCGTCGTTACGGAAAAAAACAGGCAGAAGACTGAAGTAAAAAATAGCAAAGAGGAGACTTTAATTTTCCAGAGGCAAGAGTGTCATTATCTGCTGGAAATACCATTTTATATCTTCAGCCTTCTGCCTGAAGGCCATACATGTTAATATTTATTTATTATTATTGCCATTACCCAGGGGCAATTTTTTAAATCTGCCGCCATGAATAATAGGATCACCTTTGTATCCCAGAGCCTCGAAATTAATGTAATCCGTAGTCCCGATCAAATCGCTGACATCCCGGCCCCTGGATTCCATGTAACTGAAATCCGTTCCTTTCTGGGCAAGCTTCTTGAAATCAACGTTCCGGTCGTCTTTATGGCACCGGTTGCATGTTTTTTCTTCTTTCAAACTGCTATGGCACTGAACACATGAAAGTGCCATGGATGCGGGCATAACTTCATGCTCAACCCCCCAGTACATCCAGGTTTCCTGCCATTCGTATTCTCCACTGTACGGGATATCAGCGGTTGCCATTCCTTCAGTAAAAGACTTCTGCCAGTCTTTATTTTTCCAGTAAGCGGTTTTATCCTCTTTATTTCGGGGAAACAGATGCGGTACCAGTGCGTACTTATATTTGGCATCAAATGCCTGGATCCCTTTCATAATTTTAAACGGCTCAATTTTGGAATTGGGGTCTTTTATTGAGCCCACCGGCTCGGTAATATTAATCACGGGTTGCGTCAGATCAACCTTATCTCCCAGCAGGATGCGTTTAACAAATCCATTAGACCAGGCATAATCCGGCTTGGGAGATTCCTCCCATTTAAATTCGCCTTTTTTCCAGTAATAATCCGGGTTCCCGTATTTGTTTTTTTTGACCACCCGATTTTTATCTCCGGCCTTGGACCAGTCCCACCATGTTTTCGTGGGTTTACACTTGGCATAAACCGGTGAATGGCAGGTATTGCAGGCAACGGTTTCACAATGCTTATTTAAATGGTGATCAAACATATCATCGCCGTAATGGGGGTTGTCCGTATGGCAGTCTTCACAGGAAAGGCTTCCTTCAACCACCGGAACAGAAGTGCTGCGGCCGGCGATTTTATGATTCCGGGTCCGATGGCACTCCGTGCAGTCAAAATCATATCCGCCCATGTGAACATCGCAGTTCCGTGAAGGATGCAGCAGCTCACTGGACAAATCCGCATGTTTGACACCGTCCGCACCGCCGCCGTTAAAATGGCAGCTCCCACAGGTTTTCCGGGTGGAGTGGCCAACGTTTTCCGCAATTTTTTTCAGATTCAGTTCCGGATCCGGCATTCCTGCTGTCTTGGGTGGTTTTTTATATGTGCCGGTCGTATCATGACAAATCAGGCAGTCCATTTTACTCATGTTGTTAAAGTCAAAGCTGTTATCTTTCCAGCCATACCCTGCGTGACAAGACGTGCAACGAGCCTCGTTGCTTATGGGGCTCACTCAGTAATTATTAAAGGTCTTATTTGCCTTTCCCAGCTCAACACTTTTCCGATTGTGCAGGGTATAGGGAGAATGACCTTTCCACAGCCAATGAGCGGTGGTCAGCATATCTTCACCAGCGTCTTTATGACACCGCAGACATTCGTCTGTTACCTGTTCCGGTGCCGGATGGTCCGGCAGTTTGACCAGTTCTTTATGATCGGGCGTATTTTTTGAATGACACCCGATACAATCCACCGGACCTTTGTTTTGCTCGTTATGGCACTCCATACACTGCAAGTGATAAGCGGCTTTCAGGCCAAGTCGTTCCGGGTGGTCTGTTTTAAAGGCTTCCTGGTGACAGGCGGAACAACGGGTTGTTTCCAGGGCTTCCGGGTCGGTTGGGCGATAGTGATGACAAACCGCACAGTCATTGGCATCTGCCGCATGCTTGGCGTGCATGAACCGTACCGGCTCATAGTGGTCTTCCTGGTCTTTTATAATGGGGCTGTCCAGCAAAAAATAAGTATCCGGAATATCCTTGGTACTTAAACCCATTTCCCGTAATTTCTGTTGTCTGCAAAGCAGGCATTCATCAATGACGGTGTCCACAAACGGGATAACTTCTTTGGCCCGTTCTTTGGCTGCTTCCTGGTCCGGTGCCTTCCATTCGGTTTTCACCGCACCGTTATCCGCTTTGGCCGAAATCGGCGGCGAAATCGCAGGAGGAATCGTGACCGTGCCGAGGGTGACTTCTGCCCAGGCAGGGGTGGGCCACTGCTCCGAAGATACTATAATCAAAAACACACTGACACCGACCACAAAAATCCCGGCAAGCAGTGTGATCATCTTTTTATTTTTCATGAAGAAACCTCCTTGCGCGCCGCACTAAAAACCGGCAGATACGTTATGATAAAGCGATAAACAAACATCAGGGTCGCAATGAGTCCTACCGTCACCAATATTTCACCAATTGCCGGGAAATAAGAACTGTCTCCGATCGGCGGTTTGTATCCAACGATAAATACATTGATCCGGTTTATAAGAACCCCGAGAACAATTAACGTGCAGGCAAAAAACATCCACGGCCGGGATGTTCGGACTTTTTTGGATAACAGCAACAGCCAGGGGAGTATGACCCCAAGCCCCAGCTCAATTAAAAATGCATTGGTCTGAGCGGTCCCGTCAAGCAAATATACATATGTGCCACGAATCACCATATCCCCGATTTTTAAGGACATATAAAGTCCCAACAAAAGAATTGTGATACGTGTTAATGGTGTTAAAACCTTCATTTCCGAATCCAGCTTCATTGATGTGGTGGCAATGGTCGCTTCAAACACCACCATGGGATATCCCACCGCAATAGCGGAAGTTAAAAACAGCAGCGGCAGAATCGGTGTGTACCACAGAGGATGCAGTTTGGTGGGGGCTATCAGCATTAACGACCCCAGGCTGGACTGATGCATGCAGGAAAGCACGACACCGGCAATGATAAATACCCACATAACTTTGCCCAGCACGCGATCTGCAAGGCCCATCAGGAACTCTGCGGGCTTATTGAGTCTGGCCAGTAAGCCGGGCAGGTTTACTTTTCCCTTGAACTGTTCAATAACTGCCGGAAGAAATTCGATATACAACACCGTCACATAAAACATGACGCACATGGCGACTTCAAAAAGGACGGAGTTGATGTTCCAGTTAAACATCGGTTTCCAGATGGCCCAGGAACGGCCAATATCCACCATCAGGCCAAGCACAACAAATGTGTAGCCCAGCATGGCGGTCAGCAATGCGGGCCGGACAACCGGTTCATACGCATGACGCCCGAGAATATGCGCCAGAAATGCCGTTGTAAAACCACCGGCCGCCAGAGCGACGCCGGATGCAACATCAACACCGATCCACAGTCCCCAGGGGCGAGCCGTTGAAAGATTGGATACGTAACCAATCCCGCCAATAAACCGGGCAATGATAACTACGGCACCCATGGCCATCAGCGCGGAAAGGACAAGGACCCCCGGTGTCCAGAATTTTGCGCGTAAGGGGTATGGCTGGTGGCTCATTTGGCACCTCCATTTTCATCAATCTCAGTATTGTTTCCATTATCTTTAAATGCCCACATGATTCCCCCCAAAACCCCGAAAAGCGCAATGGGCGACCACAGGTAGGAAAATAAAGAATGTTGAACGGTTTCAGATAATTTTGGCATCGGCTCGGATGGCAGTTTATTAAAACCGATTTTTTCAAAAGGCACACCGGAAATATACATCCAGGACGTACCGCCGACTTCATTTTCTCCATAAATATGGTCAATATAGTCGGCAGGATTTTCCTTGATCCGTTTTTTAGCCAATTTCATCAGCGTATTTCTTTTCCCGAACGTAATCGCTTCCACCGGGCAGATAGTGGCACAACCCGGCTGGCCGCCTTCCTTACTGATGCGGTCAAAACAGAACGTGCACTTCATAACCTTGGGTGTGATGGGATTAAAATATTCATATGCAGGAATTTCAAACGGGCAGGCCACCATGCAGTAACGACAGCCAATGCATTTTGATACATCATAATGCACTGTTCCGTTGTCTTTTTTCGTCAGCGCCCCTGCAATACAGGCAGATACACATGCCGGGTCCTGGCAGTGCATGCACTGAATTTTAACAAAGGTCGGGATTAACTGGTCCCTTTCGTCAATCTTTCCCGGATAATAACGGTTAACGATGGTAAATGTTTTTTCATCCGGACGTCGTTTTGTATCCAGAATCCGCAAATCATCAAATGATTTATCCGGTTTGGGCAGTTCATTCACATCATTACAGGCCTGCTCGCATTTCCGGCATCCGATACAACGAGTCAGATCCACCAGGCAGCCGAACGGATCCGGCGGAGCCTTAGATTCCCAGGCGCGGGCCTTGCCTTTCAGCGCTACAACCGAGGCACCTGACGCCCCCAAAATCTTAAAAAAACTCCGACGATTTAACTCCATAATACCTCCTTGAGATACTGCTGCTTTCAATAATACAGTTCAATGTTGGATCCATTTTCAGCATTTAAAATATATATTATATTTCCAAATAGATATTCCGGTTAATTTTATATTATGCAGGTTGATCCCCCGGAAAATTACAATCGAATAAATCGCCAGGGGGATCAACCTGCTTTAGAAAAGTAAGAAGTGGAGGGAGGTCAACAAGCTTACTTTATCATTAGTATATTTTTTTTAATTTATCAATTCGGAACTGAGTCCATTTTCCTTCCCGCTTCCTCCAATAATTTATAAATTGACGGCGAATCACACGCTGCTGAAGACGTATGACCCGCCGACAATTAAACAAGGAAGATATAATAATATGGAGGTAATGCCAAGCTTCCTTTGTTGAGCTTTTACGGTTGATGAAACGGAAAATAAGAACAAGAGTTTAAGTAATACAAATTACATG
>JAQIBZ010000226.1 GCA_027858815.1 Desulfobacteraceae bacterium | reverse complement strand
GCAGCGGCCATTGCTGCAGCTGCATCGCTCGGATCAACAAAATCTCATTATGTCGGATACAACTCGAGCTATGAAAAGCATCCGGGTGATTCCTTTGTGGGGTATGCCGGAGTTCTTTTTCACTGAAATCCGTTATCTCTTCGGTACGGCGTTTACTTTGGAATTGCAACGCGATACCATAATAGTAACCAAAAAGCTGAAAATACTTGACATAAGCTATCATCTTACATATTGATATATAATTAATCCCAAATTTGTTGGCTGAGAATGCGGTTTCCAACCGCCATGCTATGTCCAATGACAACTTACAGAGATATCTTTCCGAAATATTAACCTAAGAGAGGGAGGCAACCATGCGCATCGTAGATTACCAGAATATTCACCAGATGCTAAAGAAAACAGTTGATTCAAAACCCGATACAACAGCTTATCGATGGTTTCTGGATTCGGAAGGTACATCAGAATCAGTCACATGGGCTGAATTCTATGATCAGGTCAAACAGGTCGGCAAAAGCCTGATGGCTCTGAATGTTCAGAAAGGTGACAAGGTCATCATTCTCGGTAATTCCTGTTACAAATGGGTTTTATCCGATATGGGCACCACATGTTCCGGTGCAACAACTGTCGGTATTTATCATTCCAACCTGGCTGAAGACTGCAAATACATTATCAATCATTCCGATTCTGTTGTCATTTTTGCCGAAGACCAGGTCCAACTGGACAAAATTCTCAAAATCAAAGAGGAAATCCCCAATATTCGGAAAGTGATTCTTTTTAATGGCGCAACTAAAGATGACTGGATTATCAGCCATGATGATTTTATTGCGCTGGGGAAAAATGTTACTGAAAAAGATTATCAGAAACGGGTCAAAGAAGTCACTCCCCAGGATGTGGCAACCATCGTTTACACCTCCGGGACCACCGGCGTTCCCAAGGGCGCGGTGATCACCCAGGATAACGTCATGTTTACCGCCCAGTCCGTTGAAGGCTGCGCTGATGTTCGTGAAGGAGATGAAGGATTCCTCTTCCTGCCGCTGGCCCATATTTTTGCCCGGACACTGACCTATGCGTCTATGCTGTTCGGCACCACCACCAATTTTGCCCGGGGAATGGACTCCATTGTTGATGATTTAAAAATGGCGAAACCTCACTGGTTCCCCAGCGTGCCGAGAATTTATGAAAAAGTGTACTCAAAAGTCGTCAGCGGAGCCGAGGCCGCCGGAGGCGCCAAACTGAAGATATTTAACTGGGCCAGAAGTGTCGGCGAAGAGGTGGTAGACTGTCGCCTGAACAAGGAACCGATTCCACTGGTTCTCGGTATCAAGCACAAAATCGCCTCAAAACTCGTATTCTCCAAACTCCATGCAGCCCTGGGCGGGCGATTGCGGTTCTGCATCAGCGGGGCGGCCCCCTTGGATTCAACCATCCATAAATTCTTTCTCGGCGCAGATGTGATCATTCTTGAAGGACTCGGCATGACGGAAAATACTTCCTTTACCAACGTGAACCGAGAGGACAACTACCGCATCGGCTGGGTCGGCCCTCCGGGACCGGGAATTGAACAGAAAATTGCCGATGACGGTGAAATCCTGTTCCGCGGACGTAATGTTATGAGAGAATACTATAAAATGCCGGAAGAAACAGCCAAAGACATCTCTGCCGACGGTTGGCTCCATACCGGTGACCTGGGCGAAATTGATTCCGAAAACTTCCTGCGCATTACCGGCCGTAAGAAAGACCTGATCATTACCGCTGGCGGAAAGAACATTGCCCCGTCTGCTATCGAGGGAACCATCGCAACCTCAAAATATATCAACCAGGCCATGGTTATCGGTGATAAACGTAAATTTTTGTCTGCACTGGTAACTGTTGATCCGGACAATATTGCAGAATTTGCCAATGAAAACGGTATCAGTTTCAACCATGTGGACGACCTGTTGACCAACGAAAAGATTATCAAACTAATCACCGATGAAGTGGCGGAAAAGAACAAAAACTTCGCAAAATTTGAAACCATCAAGAAGATTACGCTGGTTCCGGAATTTACGGTTGAAAACAAATTGATGACCCCCACATTTAAGGTTAAAAAGAACGTGGCCATGGACATTTATAAAGACAAAATTGACGGTATGTATCCGAAAGACTGATCAATTATTTAGGCTTTCAGTGCTTCAATTAATTAAGTTACAGTGAAATCCCCTTAGCTTTTTGAAACAATAAAAGATAAGGGGATTTCTTATCAGAGACAAATCTTAATGATAGAAATAATAGAATGAATGAATCACAAAAAACGAATTGGGAAGATCTGGTCGTAACACCGGAAAAAGTGCTTGAAAAAATCCACCCCGGTATGTGTATTTTTTTAGGAACCGGAGCGGCTGAACCCCGCACTCTGGTCAAGCATCTCATGGCTTCTAATGCTGACAATCTCCAGGATCTGGAACTTTTTCAGCTCTTAAGCTTTGGCGATGCCATTTCCATCAAACAGCTTAAAAACCAGAAATTCCGATTGAAAACATTTTTTTCCGGGTGGGTGGCCAAGGAGGCGATCGGTGATGGCCGGGTTGATCTGATCCCCAGCCGTTTTTCCAGGCTTTCCCAGCTGATCGCATCCCGCCAGATACCATTTGATGTTGCTTTTATCCAGATTACCCCGCCCAACAAGCTGGGCTACGCCAGTCTCGGCGTTTCAGTTGACGTGGCCCGGCTGGTAATGGATCAGGCAGCCATTGTGGTCGGAGAAATCAATCCGGATATTCCCCAGACGCAGGGCAATACGTATGTTTCCATCAATGAATTTGATTTCCTGGTCAAATCTACGGAAAAGCCGATCTATTTTGAACGGTGGCCCATTGACCCGGTATTTGACAAGGTAGCAGCCAATGTCGCATCTGCCATAGAAGACGGCAGCTGTATCTCTTTTTCATTTGGCCCCTTATACGAACCCCTGGCCAAACATTTGATGCATAAAAAAGACCTGGGGGTCCATTCACCGATATTCTCCGACGCACTCATGGATCTGGTCAACAGCGGGGCTGTCACCAACCGATACAAAAACAATTTCCCGGGAAAATCCCTGGCCTCATACGCCATTGGAACCCCGGAACTGTTAAGCTGGCTGGACAACAATCCCTTGGTTGAGTTCCAGGGTCTTGACAAGGTGTTCAACCCCATGAGAATCGGCAAAAACGCAAGGTTTGTGGCCATTATCAACATTCGAAAGATCGATTTGACCGGCGGTGTTTCTCTGCACGTGGGAAAAGGCAATGTCACCACCGACACAGCTGAAGTCATCGATTTTGTCAACGGCGCTGAAATATCATATCTCGGATATTCCATCTTTGCGCTGCCCAGCAGAAACCTGAAAGGTGAAGCCAATTTTAAGATTTCACTGGGTGACACCCCCAACCAACTGAATGTCCGCGAATCCCTTGACCTGGTGGCTACCGAATACGGTGTTGCCAATTTAAACGGCCGGACATTGAGGGAACGGGCGATGGCTTTGATTGAAATTGCCCATCCCGAGGACCGGGCCCAACTGATCGAAGAAGCCAAGGCACAAAAAATCATCTATGGCGATCAGATTTTCATCGCAGAAAATGCCCACCTTTATCCTTCAGAGGCCCAATGCACACATACATTTAAAAACAATGTTTCCGTCCGGTTCAGGGCGATCAAACCCTCGGATGAACAAGAAATGCGGCGTCTTTTTTACCGATTCTCCGACGAGTCAGTTTATTACCGTTATTTTACACCCCTTAAAACCATGACCCATTCCAAAATGCAGGAATATGTCAATGTGGATTACGGCAAGGTCATGTCCATTGTCGGTGTGGTGGGAGATACCGGCAAAGGGCAGATTGTCGCGGAAGCCAGATATGTCAAAGATTCGAAACGGCCGTATGGTGATGTCGCATTTGTTGTGGATGAAGCGTTTCAGAGTATCGGCATTGCAACATTTTTATACAAGCAGCTGATGCGCCTGGCCAAAGAACGTGGGCTCCAAGGATTCACCGCAGACGTGCTCCCGGCCAATAAAGAAATGATGCGGGTATTTGAAAAAGGTGCTGCTGAAGTTAAGGCAACCCTTGAGTATGGGGTATATCGACTATCAATACCCTTCAAATAATAATTTAAAAAAGTAGTCTGATCGGTAAATTATGCCAAAAAATATGAACACCCCACTTGTAAGTGTCATCATACCAACTTACAATCGGGCATGGACTTTGAAAAAAGCCATTGACTCAGTACTGGAACAGGATTACAAAAATTTTGAACTCATCGTTGTCAATGACGGGTCTACGGATGACACGGAAGCACTGGTCACAGAATATGCAAAATCTGTCAAATTCGTCCAGCAACCGAATTTGGGTGTCAGCGCTGCCCGGAACAAAGGGATCCAGATTTCATCCGGTTCTTTGATCTCCTTTCTGGATTCCGACGATTACTGGGAACCGGGAAAACTGTCCGCACAGGTTGAATTTTTCAATGGAAACCCGGACGCTCTGATCTGCCAGACGGAAGAAACATGGATACGCAACGGAAAAAGAGTCACTCCGAAGCAAAAACATAAAAAACAGTCCGGAATGATTTTCATTCCTTCGTTAGCCCTTTGTCTGGTCAGCCCGTCAGCCGTGATGATGCGAAAAATGCTTTTTGCCAAAGTCGATGTGTTTGACGAATCACTGCCAGCCTGTGAAGATTATGATTTGTGGCTCCGGATCACCTGCCGGTATCCCGTTCACCTGATCGATACACCGCTGATCGTCAAAACCGGCGGGCATGAAGACCAGTTGTCAAGTACCATTGGCCTTGATAAGTACCGGATTTACGCCTTAAAAAAGATTCTTAAAAGTGACTTTCTTACTGAATCGCAATTCCAGGCAGCAGAAAATATGCTCAAGAAAAAATGCCGCCTATATGCAGATGGCTGCATGAAGCATGGACGTAAAACAGTGGCAACATATTACTATCGCCTCGCAGAAGAACTCGAAAACACTGTGAAGTAGCTTATTTTGATACCGATCCTCCTATCGGTTCAATGGATAGTGGACGAAGAGCTGATCATCGAACATCAGAAGGATATCGCTTTGCGCTTTCTTTTTGAGCTTCAACAATTAATTTCAACGAGTCGAGTTTGCCGTAGATGCAAGGCGCAGGATATGAAGCTGTAGCTCCGCTACCGCGATTATCCTGCAACGCCGCAAATGCGGTGAAATCGGCTCGTTGGATTATTCTCTAACGGAGGAGCGGCCCAATTCAACGGCGCGAATATTCGTCTCCACAAACGCCGCTTTGGTTGTTTCCCTGATCGCCTCATGAATGCTGTCTGCAGATATCGGCAACACATTTGTCTCGATCAATGCGCCAAGCAATACCATATTCACGGACAGTTCATTGCCTGCTTCTTTTGCCAGGGCATTGGCATCCAAAGTGATCAGGCGCCCGACCTTTGACTCAATCAACTGCTTAATTATTTCAAGCTCCGGGTAAACACCTTTGCCGATGGACGCTGTAAAGGGAGGCAGCGAAGCCGTATTGGTAATAACAATTGTTTTTGAATTGCATCGGTTTAATGCCCGCAGTGCTTCTAATGGTTCAAACGCCAGAAAAAGATCCGCTTCACCATCAGAGATAATGGTGCTCTGCGCATCGCCGAAAACCATGGCCGATTCCACAACCCCGCCCCGCTGGGCCATACCGTGGATTTCACTCATCCGGACGGGCTCCCCAACCCGGCAGGCCGCTTCACCCAACACTTTGGAAGACAGGAGATTCCCCTGACCGCC
>JAQIBZ010000222.1 GCA_027858815.1 Desulfobacteraceae bacterium | reverse complement strand
TTTTTTGTCGAAACCCACGATAATTACATTAAAAATTATTCATTACCATCAACCATGAAAATGATATTTGCGGCAAAAAATTTAACCGTATCAATTGAATCTTTTAATGAAGCCCTAACTAATGTAAAAAACAATATACAACTGATTGACCATGACCATGTTGATCAAAACTCAGAAACGCTATCTGTATACTTTGCTTCATATACAGATTTTGTTGATTCAATTATTAAATTAAATGCATTAAAAACTATTTATGAAGAACTTTCATGTCTTTTTGACATCTCTCTTAGTGAAAGTCCTATACATTTAATCAAGATTGAGTCAGGGAGTTTGTGGGTAAAAATCGCGGGGTGCATAAAGATCATTTTACCCTTGAAGGAGTTAATCAGAAGCTTCATTCTTTACATTTTCAGAAACTATACAGATGAAGGAAAGCTCCTTACTCTACCTAAAAAAATGGATGTTATTGAACGAGCAATTCATTTAACTGAAGTTTTGGAAAAACATGGTATTGATTGTTCAATACCAAAAGAGAATATCGAAAAATCTGCAATTAAAGTCTCTGAACAATTAAATTACTTAATAGGCGGTCAACCCAAAATTATGTTAGACGGAGATGAATTAAGTTTATCAAAAAGTCGACAAGATAAATTTATTGAGGAAAGTAAAACATTAATGATTGAATCTAAAAGTTAAATAACTTAGAAACTTTTATTTTTTAATATTACAAGCCATTATTAATAAAATATGTTGAAATTGCTGATAAAAAACATTTTTTTCTTTTAAATCCTTTACTCCTACCCAAAACTTCAGATCATGCCGGAGGGCAAGGCGCAATCTGATGAAAAAGCGGAGCATACGAATGTATGTGAGCATTTTGAAGAAGAGTGCAACACAGCCATACGGTATTAGATGATATTTTGCGCTTACCAGGAACGCCAGCCTGAAAGCCTCGGAAAATACAATCCCAACCGAATCTCCCTCTCCTCTTTCTCCCCCATCAACCGTTTATACATCTCCAACTGCCCCTGATACCTCTCCTTTTCCCGATCCAGAAAAGCCTCTACAGACCCGCCGGTATGCGAGCCGGTCTTATAGTCAATAATCCACCGGACATCATTTTCATCCACAAACGTGCGGTCAATTTTAACACTCACGATTTTGCCGTCCACGTTTCCGGTCAGGGCGTATTCGTTAGCACTCTGTCTATGATCAGCTAAAACCCAACGTCCCTTATCATCTTCAACTGCATTTCTCAGCGTTTCCGCCACCTGTTTTACAGCAGCATCAATTTCACTGTTCCCTACCCCTGATCGGGCAAGGTCTAATTTGAACATAGGAGCCATGGCGGCAATCCGATCCGCATCCCATGTATTCACATCGTTTTCAGCAATCACTTTCAGCCAGGCATGGGCCACGATTCCCACATGCCGGGCGGCTTCTCCGGCCCAGTCAAATTCAAGGGTTTCAGTGACTTCAGCGATTTCAGTTGATTTGTCGTCACCAGCCGCCCATTTCACATCTGCCGGAGCATCCGGCAATTCCCATTCTTCTGTCAGCCGCCGGATATGCGGCACAATGATTGCCTCAGGAACTTCATCTTCTTTGACAGACGGCGGGGGACGGTTCTTGTCATGATAAATGACCTGGTTCATCTTGTAAAAGATTTCATCCACTGCCGGCCACAGGGATAAAAGCAGGGTTTTTGCAGCGGGTTTTCGAACTTCCAACTCTTTGGAAGAAATTTTCACCCCGCCCATGATATGCAAATATTTTTTCGCCCGGGTGGCAGCCACGTAAAGCAGGCGGGAATCTTCATAGGAGCGTTTTTCATCATGGATTTTCCCGATGTACTGGTAAATTTTATTCTTGTCTTCCCCGGTTTCACTGATAGGTGCCAGGATTAAATCTTTTTTGTGGCCGACGGCCCGTTCCAGCCAAAGCAGGAGTTGGGTCGAAGGATTCGGCGGGCGGCGTTCCAGTCCGGGCATGATCACGGTGTCAAATTCCAGTCCCTTGGCCTTATGGATGGTCATGATTTGTAAGGTGTCATCGGCGGCAGCATCCGGCCGGGCAAACAGGGCACCAACCGCATCTTCCAATGCAGAAAAATCGCTGAGCACATCATTTCCCGCATGCTGTTCCAGCAGGTCAAAAAACACATCCGCGTCTTCCAATTCCGATGATTCAAACACACAGGCAGGCCCGCCCAACGATATCCAAACCCCTTCCACCAGACGCCTGAAAGGTTTCTGGTTCCGGTTTTCCACTGCCGGGATTAAAATTTCTCGAAACCGCTTGAGCCGTTTTTGTCCGTCTGAAGACAGGTTCTCAAAATGCCTCTGAGATTGTATCAATTCCAAAACCGTTTGATTTGGCGCCCCATCGACCAAAGCAAAACAATCATTTAACGTCATTCCGCACCATGGCGCCCGCAGCACCGCCAGCCAGGAAATCCGGTCGGCCGGATGGGAAAGCGCCCGGGAAAGAGAAATCAGGTCCGTGATCATGGGCCGGTTCTGCAGCGAATCAATCTCCACCGCCTGAAACCTTTCGCCTGCATTTTTCAAAGCAGCAACGATGTCTATCAGATGGGTTCGGCCCCGCACCAGAATGGCAGTAGTGCCGTCAGTATCCTTTTTCCTGGCATTTTTAACACAGTCCACTACTGTCTTTGCTTCCTTTTCCCGTGATTTTTCAATGCCCTGGGTCAGAAACGGATGAACGGTCACGGCCTGTCCGTCTAAAAGTGGATGAAATGCCGCAGAAGGCGAATAAGAAACACGGCCGGTGGTAATATCCACATTGCCCGGCATGACTTTGAAAAAACTGTCATTAACCCAGTCAATGATTCCCTTTTGCGACCTGAAATTTACGGATAACGTCAGCGGGGTCAATTCCACCTGGCTCAATCCGTTTTCCCAGGCATTTAAAAACAACCCGACTTCCGCCTCACGAAACGCGTAGATGGACTGCATGGGATCACCCACCGCAAAAACCGTGCGCCCGTCTCCGGGCATCCACCCCCCGGTCAGGCGCTCAACCAGTTCATACTGGGTAAAACTGGTGTCCTGAAATTCGTCCATTAATATATGGCTGATCCGATAATCCAAAGACAACGACAGATCTGTAGGATTTTCCGGTTCTCCCAGCGCCCGTGATGCCCGCAGCCCGATTTCCGAAAAGTCTACCTCACCGGCTGCCTGAAACACCAGTTTCAGATGCCCCACAGCCACGATTAACATCTCGAACAGGGCCTGCATGATCGCCCACTGGTCATCCGTATACGCCGGATCCGGCAACATCCGCACCCGATTTAAGGCTTCTGCTACCGCATCTTCACCTTCCAGACGATTCAGATAATCTACAATTGTGTCTTTGGCCTCCTGCAGTTCCTGCTTTAAGGCTTTATTATTTTTTGCACTCGATGGCGCAGGAAATCCGATATTCTTGGTCACCGACTTGCGCCATTCGCCTTTTTGAGTAAGCAGAAATTCAGCCAGCCCCAGCCAGCCTTCAACATCTGCAGTTGAACATCCCGGCAGTACGGTCAGATTTTCACAACCACAGATCAAAGAAGCGGAACCGACTTTTTTCAAATTTTTGGCGGCAAATTGTGCTGATAAAAATAAAATTTCCTGACCCGGGCCGGGAAATTTTTCTTTAACATCTTTTAAACTGTCTTCAATCACACCGGCCAGGGCCTGTTCCAGCATGTTGCGCAGGCCACCGGGATCTGACGTATGCGCCATGTGGCGCAGCCACTGGTCCCTTTTAGAAAGCATGGCCGCCACCAGTGCTTCAATTTTTGCCAGATTATTATCCAGATGCCGGACCAGCGCTTCAATCGCCGGGCTCCAGCGAAAATCGGACTCCAGTTCTGCCACGGTATTTCGGGCCGCTTCGCGATACAAAACATCCGGCCGGTCGGTGATGTCCGGCTGAGCCCCGAATTCCGACAAAAACGGCATCTGCCGGGTCAGGCCCGCACACAGGGAATCAATGGTCTGAATTTTCAAGCGCGACGGGTTAAGGGCAATCTGCCACCCGAACCGCTCATCCCGAGCCATCGCAGCCTTTGCCAGTTCCCAGGTTTTTCGCGTGTGGGGTTCTCCCGGCACAGCATTATCTTTTCCCCGCTCTAAAGCTTCGAGCACCCGGTGGCGCATTTCCGCAGCGGCCTTGCGGGTGAAGGTAATGGCAATGATTTCTTCGGATACGGCAACCGTTCCCAGTAATTTGAGATAGCGCTGGATCAGCAGCTCGGTCTTGCCGGAACCGGCCGGCGCCTGAACAATGAAGGAGCGGGTGGGGTCAAGCGCGGCGGCGCGTTGATCAACATCGGCGATGGATTTCACATTGTTATTCATTTCTTCAAAACTCTATGAGAATTCTTTATGGGTTTGTATTCAAAAATTGATCGCAGTGTTCTGGTGTCAGGAATGACGAACGGCCTGCGTCCTGAACACTGAAACCTGACATCTGATCTGAATCCACATGGCTTCATAAAAACTAATATAACCACGGAGAACACAGAGACCACAGAGACCACAGAGATAATGCATCTTAAAATTTAATCTTTTCTCAGTGTCCTCTGTGCCCTCTGTGGTGAAAAATATTTTTAAAGGAAATCAATCTCCCCAATCCGGCACATCGACCCAAAATCACAATACAGACAGCTTTTGTGAATTGACACCGGCGAAACCGTGGCAATCCCCTGCCGGACTTCATCAGCTAAAACTTCAATTTTACCGCGCCACAAATCAATAACTTCATCTAATGAATCAAAGTTTTCCATTGGACCTTTTTTCGACCCCGGTTCTTTGGCCCCGGGCACGATCTGCTCGTCTGCCGTCACCCCGAAATACTTCACTTTTCCTTTTTTAACCTGACCAAAAACGACGCCGGCCACTTCTTTTTCCTTCACAACGCTGTAAAGCGGCAATTGGGGTTCGGCAATGCGATCGGTAAACCAGTCCGCTACCTTCGGCTCACCGGTTTTGTAATCCACGATCACCAGCCGTCCGTCATCCAATCGATCAATCCGGTCGGCATAGGTTCTCAGCTTAATATCGGCAATCGTGCATTCCAGTTTTGCCTCCCGCCCTATCACGGTAAACGACGTGCGTTGGGCATCGACAGTTAAAAATTCCAGCACCAGTAAATTCAGCCGCTCTTTTTCCAACTGTGTAAACCGTTCGGTAAATGTGCGGGGATTTTTTTTCGCCATGTCAGTGACCGCACGATTAACTGCATTGCTCACAGCTTCGAACAACTTCTCATCAGACATCTTTTTCAACGCATTCAGATTTTTGACATCTTCCCAGAAAAGTTCCAACGCATTATGAACCAGGCTCCCCCGGTCCCGGGCGTTAAGTCCTGATTCCGGCTTTTCAAGGGTTTTTGCCTGAAGCCGGTAAGCGGCAAAGGCTGAAAACGGGCAGGCTGCCTGGGCTTTTAAAAGGCCGGTCCCGCCGCTGATATGCGATTTTGCATCTGCTGCCGGACCCGAATGATCTTTGATTATTTCAAAATCAGCAAGGTTTAACATTTGTGCCCGCCAGTTTTCCGGGCCCGGATTAATTTCAACCTTTTCAAGATGAGAAATGAGCGGGCTGGGAAACAGTTTCGTATCCCCGTCTTTGAGCGGAGCTGACACCATCACTTGCTTTGCTGATGTCAGCAGCCGCCGGGTCAACTGGCGGGCGTATGACAGTTCCCTTTCAGGCGATGAATGAGGAACGTTGTATTTTTTCTGCACCCCCACCGGCAAAAACGGATTGGGACGAGCTGAGGGCGGCCAGGATTCCGCATCCAGACCCATAATCCAGGCATGATCAAACCGCTCGCCGACAACTTCCAGCATCCCCAAGATCTGCACCGGCACATCCTTTGTTTCCGGCTGGAATGTTGTTGCATAGATGTTCTGTGTTAAAAGACCGACAGCCGAATGAATATCCAGCTCATCAGAAATCGCATCATAGGAAGAAAAAACCTGAAGAACCTCATGCCAAGCATTGACGGTCTGGAATTCCTCACTGCTTAATTCCCTCCCTTTTGACCATCCCATGGCATCAAGCAAATTAATAAACTCCCGGACCCAGCCGGACGGCAATTGTTTTTTCGGTATTTCGCATATTGCTTTTTTAAAATTATCCAGACACTTGTTTAACGCCGGACAAAAAACACCCGGATGCCGGTCTTTATCCTGATGCGTTTTTGAAAAATAAATCAAATCAGTCACTGAAAGTGCGGTTTCCCCGATTTCCCGGATGCGGGCATCCAGCATTGCACGTTTGGAAGTTTCTGAATCCGTCCCCCCTAAAAATGGAGACCGCAGCAGCAGGCTGTATTCATCCACAAAAAGAGAGCGACATGCAAAATTTAAAATCATCAGGGCGGCACTGACGACCGGATACTCGTTCAACGATTGGCCTAAAGAAATATTATACGCTCTTTTTTGCGTGACTTGAGATGAAAGAACCATGGACGGATGAAACACATCTTCAAAAACCCGGACCAGGGAAGACCGCAGGGCGTTTAGATCCTGAACAATTATTCCGATTCGGTCAGAGGCGTTGTCCTCCAGACGATCCTTTGCCCATTGGGCAGCAGCCGTAATTTCCACTTGCGTATCTGCCACTTCGCATCGCTGAGCCTCAGACGGGACCTCTGATTCAGCCAGCAAAAAAACCTGACAACCGAGAGCTTCCAGCGCCTTTATTAAGGACATTTGCTGAGGGGACAATTCATCAAACCCGGCCAGGATCAACTGCCCGGGAACGGGTATGCTTTTCGAGTTGAACAATTGAATAACCGTATCCGGAAGGCTGGCCGTATCCAGCCACCCGTTATCCCGGCATTTTTTTTCAAAGCTTTTTGCCCACCCTAAAAACGCTTTTGTATCTTCCGGCGGCGCCTGGGACAGTTCATGCCAGGACAGGTACCACTGTTTACACATTTCCCATGCCTGGACGGCGGCTTTGGCGGTTTCCGGAATTCGGAGCAGGACGTTTGCAGATTCGGACGCATTAATCACCTGTTCCCAGACATAACGTTCCTGGACCGGGGACAATAGTATTTTTAAATTTTCAGACAACTCCTTGTCAGGGAAATAACGCGCCTGATCATAGATGCGCCCAAGCCAGGCAGTGTAAGGTAAAATATCCGGGGTTTCCCAAACCGTTTTGCCCGCATCCACCTGCTGCTGATTAAAACGATTGGTCAGGTATCGGGACAGACGCTGATTAACAGTGACCATCACCGCCTTGTCTTCCAGAAGTTGAAGGGCTTTAGATTCAGATAAAGAATTCATTTCTGCCATGTGATTACATTCGGTCCTTCATCAGCTTTGAAATAAATTTATGGTTTGATGTGGGAAACGGATAGCGCTCCAATGTGCTTAACGTCACCCAGCAATGATCAGTAGGCCCGTTTCGGCGCACCCGACCGGATATTAATGTGCAGATAAAAATATCTGCCGTGATTTTAAAATGGGTGTATGCATGCCGGATGCGGGTCAGCTTTGATTCTATAGTCGCGTTTAGATTAACTTTTTCTTTTAAAATACGAATACATGCGTCTTCTGCACTTTCTTTAGCCTGCAACCGACCGCCGGGAAATTCCCATAGACCGCCGAGCATTTTTTCTTCGGGCCGCCGGACAATCAGCACTTTGTCCCCTTTGAAAAGAACACCCACCGACATATGATGATGGGGTATTGGTGCTTTTTTTTGTTTAACCGGATATCGATCCGTATGATTTTTTTTAAACGAAACACACCATTTTGACAACGGGCACATGGCGCAATCCGGTTTTGCCGGTTTGCAGACCAGGGCCCCGAGTTCCATGACCGCCTGGTTGAATGTCGCCGGATCATCCGCATCAAGCAGATCATTGGCAACGGCTTTATAAATCTTATAAGACGCCGAAATATTGACCGGCGCAGCAATTTCAAACAACCGGGCAAACACCCGCTTCACGTTTCCATCCACCACTGCCAGAGGACGATCGAACGCAATGCTCAAAACCGCAGCGGCAATATAATCTCCCACGCCGGACAGCGCCAAAAACATTTCCCGGTCATCCGGGACAATCCCCCTATGTTCACTGACCACGGCCTGTGCTGCCTTGTGAAAATTTCTGGCCCGGGAATAATATCCTAAACCCTCCCACAGCTTGAGCACATCCTGCAGGTCTGCTGCTGCCAGCGCCTGAATATCCGGGAACCTTTTAAGAAACCTTTGATAATAAGGAATTACCGTATTCACCTGGGTCTGCTGGAGCATCATTTCAGACACCCATATATGATATGGATTATTTGACGCACGCCAGGGAAGCTTTCTGTAGTTTTTGTTATACCACTTTGTCAGCGCACTTCTGATTTGTTCTGCGTTTTGAATTTTTTTATTTTTCAATACTTCCAAAAACCTTAAATCCGCCGGATATAGGGGAAAATACAATTTACCACAAAGAACACGGAGAGCACAGAGAGAAGAAATAAAGTTTTTTTCTCAGTGTCCTCTGTGTCCTCTGTGGTAAAAAAGCTTCAAAAGGAATTTCAGGATACTTAATGCAAAAACACCCTGGAACAATTACAGTTACCTGTTTTATTCGAAGCCAGCACAATTAACGCAAGACCAACTTCAGTAATTTCAAAAACTTATAAAACGTCGGATACCGGAACGGGAAATCAAACCGGACCGTGTTTCTCATGACACTTTTGAGATGGGAGAATGTGTCAAATCCGAATTTACCGTGATACCCGCCCATACCGCTATTGCCCACCCCGCCGAATGGCAGGTTCGGTGTGGCAAAATGGATCAGGGTATCATTGATACATCCGCCACCGAACGATACATTTTTTAAGACCGCATCAATTGAACTCTGATTATTGGAGAACATATACAATGCCAGTGGACGGGGGCGTCCGTTAATACGGGAAATGGCATCGGATAAATTATCAAATTCCATAACCGGCAAAACAGGTCCGAAAATTTCCTCCTGCATGGACGGATGATCATCGTCAACATCGGACAGGAGGGTTGGGGCGATAATCTGCTGTTCCGAGTCCGCAGCGCCGCCACACATGATGGTCGCATCCTTTGTTAATCCCAACAGACGGTTAAAATGCTTTTGATTGATTATTTTCGGGTAATCGGGACTTTCCGTCGGCAATGTGCCGTAGAATTTTTGAATATAATGAATCATCCGGTCCACCAGCGGCTCTTTGACAGACTGGTGCACCATCAGGTAATCCGGTGCGATACAGGTCTGGCCGGCATTGATAAATTTCCCGGAAACAATCCGTTTTGCCGCTATTTCAATATTGGCATCCTGATCAATAATACATGGACTTTTACCGCCCAGTTCCAGGGTGACCGGCGTCAGGTACTCTGCGGCAGCTGTCATAACAATTTTTCCTACTGCCGGACTGCCGGTAAAGAAAATATAATCAAATTTCTCCGCTAAAAGTGCCGTGCTGACGTCTGCATCACCTGTGATGACTGATATATATACAGGGTCAAAATAGACATCAAAAAGTTCGGCCAAAACCTGCGATGTGTTTACTGAAAATTCAGATGGTTTAATAACTGCACAATTACCGGCTGCCATTGCCGCAGCAAGGGGAGCGACAGCCAACTGAAACGGGTAGTTCCAGGGAGAAATAATCAGGGAAATGCCATATGGTTCAGGGTAAATATAGCTGGCAGCGGGAAAATGATAAATCGGGGTCCCCACCCGTTTGGGCCGGGACCATTTCTGTACTTTTTTTACCATATACCCGATTTCATCTAAAACAATCCCGACTTCCGTCAGATAGGCTTCATAGGGTGATTTCCGCAAATCTTCATGCAGGGCCTGGAGAATTTTTTCCTCATTTTCCTCAATCGCATGCTTTAAAATTTTGAGTTGTTTTATTCGATAAGAAACATCTTTTGTCTGGCCGGAGTTATAAAATGCCCGCTGCTTCTCTATTATCGTTCGGATCTCTGTCATTTTTCTGTTCTCCAGTTGCTGGAATGTTAAAAAATGAGGCCCGGAAAAAAGACTTCTCCATGCCATGCGGTTCAATAAATAAATTTCGTTGACGCAACACGATAAATCCGGTTACGAATAGCACTCAGGAATTGTTTGACTTTTATACTTATTGATGATCAAACTGCCTTTTTTATAATAGAAGATATGAACGAATTTGTAAAGGGTCAACTCACCGGCAAAAAAAGAGAATCCTCTAATTCTGGTAAAATACTAAAAAATGAAAAAAGATAAAGATTCAAAAAGCCATCCCGACCTGGTCGCTGACTGGGAAAGACTTTTCAGGGTTTTTATTCGCCCGGAAGGCCAGGCCTCCCGGGCCACCCTGATTAAATACATGGATCCCATTCTTTACGGCCTCAATGATTTCTTAAAAACCCATGTAGGCATCACCGAAGCCATCAGCTTAAAAGAATTGTCCAACGATTTTATGGATACGATCATCTGCGAAAATCCGGAAAAAAAGCTTGCGGATGTCATCTCATGTTTAATCAAAGAAATCGCGCCCTATGCGGTCAACGTAGCATCGCCCTATTTTGTGGGTCACATGACATCAGCCATCCCGTTTTTCATGGTGCATTTAAAAACGATTGTTGCCGCTTTAAACCAGAATGTCGTCAAGCTCGAAACATCCAAGGTCGTATCAGTTGTTGAAAAACAGGTGGTCGCCAAAATCCACCGAATGATTTATAATAAAAAGGAATCTTTTTACCAGGAAAATGTTCAGAATACCGACACCACACTGGGGGTTTTTACAGAAGGCGGTACCACCGCCAACCTGACAGCCATGTGGGCAGCCAGAAACGCAAAATTCCCGCCAAAAGACGGGTTTAACGGTATTGAATCCGAAGGTGTTGTCGCCGCCTATCAGGCATATGATGTGAATCGATGTGTCATTCTTGTCTCACGCAGAGGCCATTATTCTCTGAAAAAAGCAGGCGGGATTTTAGGTATCGGGCATCAGAATATCATTGCAATGGATACAGACACAAAAAACAGGGTTGATCTTTCCTGCCTGAAACGAACCATTGCCCGCCTGAAAAAAGAAACCCCCAAAACCTGTATCCTGGCGATTGTCGGGGTTGCAGGATCAACAGAAACCGGTTCGGTGGATCCTTTAGAAAAACTGGCAAAAATCGCTGCTGCAAACAACGCCCACTTTCATGTGGACGCAGCCTGGGGCGGCCCCACCCTGTTTTCAAAAAAATATAAACACCTGTTAAACGGAATTCAGCTGGCGGATTCCGTTACCATTGACGGACACAAGCAATTTTATATGCCCATGAGCTGCGGCATGCTCTACTTGAAAGAGCCGCACACCCTTGATGTGATTGCTTATTATGCCCATTATGTCAACCGAAAAGGATCCGTGGATTTAGGGATTAAAACGCTCTCCGGCTCCCGGGAAGCCAACTCCCTGATCCTTGACAGTGCCTTGAAAATCATGGGGCGAAAAGGCTATGCCCTTCTGATTGATCACGGGATTGAAACCGCTGCCGCATTTGCCAAAGAGATCAAAAAAAGAAAACTCTTTGAGCTGTGGACGGCACCGGTGCTCAATATTCTGACCTACCGAGTCTGCCCGCCGGCCATACGTAAACAACTGGAAAGCGCCAGTAAAGAAAAAAGGCGGGAAATCAATGAAAAACTCAATACCGTCAACAGAAGAATTCAACGGATTCAGCGAGAAGCCGGCTACAGCTTTGTTTCCAGAACCACCCTGCTTCAGGACAATAAACCGGATGATGCCATTGTTGTGTTGAGAAGCGTTATCATGAACCCCATGACAACCATTGATATTCTAAAAGAAATCCTTGATGAACAGGAAGAAATTTTTAACCTGCAGCTGAGGGATTTGTTGATGTAGGTGGAGAGGTTGAAGACTGAAATATAGTGGACCCCAATGATGGACAAAGATGGTGTTTGGCGAGTTTCAGGACCGTGGGAACCTGTAAAGCCATTAATGCACAAATATATTAAAGTTGATGGCTTCATAAAAAATATGAAACCACCAACATTCGGTTTTAAATCTAAGGGCCGTGGAAAACAAAAAAGCTTGCCGAAAGACCAGTTTTTTTATGAAGATGCCAACTTCAACGAATACATCACCATCATCTGATTCCGGTCTTCCATCTGCAATGCGGCTTCAAGGCCTGCGCAATCCATATTCACATTAATCGCTTCCTTGGTCATGCGAAGGGCCAGCGGCGTTTTGCCGACCATGATTTTGGCCAGTTCTTCGGCGGTTTCCATCATTTTTTCTTTTGCCACCAGCCGACTGGCAAATCCCAGAGCCATGGCATCTTCCGCACTCATCCAGTTGCCGGTCAGCAGAAATTCATTGGTACGACCGGAACCGATCAGGCGAGGCAGAAAGTAGCTGGATGCCATGTCCGCACCGCCCAGACCGATATTAATATACGCCGCATTGAATCGGGCCTTTTCCGCCACAATACGAATATCCGATGCCATAGCCAGAGAAAAGCCAATGCCCGATGCTGCGCCATGAATGCAGCTGATAATCGGCTGAGGGGCCTGGCGCATAGCCAGCAGAATTCTGGACATTCTTGCCTGGCCGTTGTAGGCGGTGGTCGGGTCGGCCTCAAACAATTTTGGGCCGTGGGTTTCCATATCCAGCCCGGCACAGAAGCCCTTGGCCTCTCCACCATCTAAAATAATCACCCTCACACTGTCATCATAGCGACGATCTTGCCAGAACTGCTCAAATTCACCAATCATCTGCCCGTCAAACGCGTTATATTTATCCCACCGATTAAGCGTGAGATAGCCGATATGATTTTCCACCCGATAACTCAGATTTTCCATTTTTTTCAATCCTTTAATTTATTTAGTATTTTTTTGGCCTTAATCATCGTTTCGGCCAAAGCAGATTTGTCATTCCCGAATGCTTCTATCGGGAATCCAGTTATGTTCTATATCCGAACATAGATTCCGGCTAAGCTTGTCCTCGAATGTTTCTATCGGGGAAACATGCCGGAATGACATTGTGCTGGCCGAAACGATGACTAAAGCCATTTTTCTACACCCGCTAAATACCGTTGCCATCCATAATTCGTTTGGCGGCGACATCAAGCAGGGCCACGGCAAAGGCCAGTTGGGCAAACCGTTTATCTTTTGTCTGGCCATGATAAAACCGGTAATATATCTGCTGGGCAATCACAGCCAGCCGAAACAGACCGAAACAATAGTAGAATTCAAAATTATCAATTGGGCGGCCGGATTTTTCAATATACAAATCCACCAGTTCCTTACGGGTCATCATGCCTTTCGCATTTGTGGGCATCATCCGCATCAGTTGCACATCTTCGGCATCTTCCCGATTGATCCAGTATGCCATGGAACATCCCAGATCCATTAACGGATCGCCAAGCGTGGCCATTTCCCAATCCAGAATGCCGGTAATTTTAACCGGATTTTCCGGGTTCAGCACCAGATTGTCAAATTTATAATCATTATGAATAATGCCGGGAAATTTTGAATCTTCCGGCTGGTTTTCATCCAGCCATGCCATGACGGATTCAAAATCCGGAACATCCGGTGTCCGGGCATCGCGATACCGCCGGCTCCATCCTTCCACCTGGCGTTTCACATACCCCTCGGGCTTTCCAAAATCCCCTAACCCGATGGCCTGATAATCCAGGGTATGCAGCCGCAAGTGAAGATCAATCATATTTTCACAAAGTGAGCGTGCCTGGCCGGCAGAAAGCGCCATTCCTTTCGGAAGATCTTTTCTGAAAATAATTCCGGGAATCCGCTCCATCACGTAAAAAGAACACCCCATAATATTTTCATCTTCCGTATAGGCGAGCGGCTTCGGACAGTAAGGGAAAACCGGGTGCAAAGCGCTTAAAATCCGATACTCCCGATTCATATCATGAGCGGTTTTTGCTTTTTTCCCAAAGGGCGGACGCCGCAAAACCATGTCCCGATCCCCCACTTTAATAAAATACGTCAGATTGGAAAATCCGCTGGGAAACTGTTTGATCGACAAAGGACCATCCAGTCCTTTAATCGAATCCTTCAAAAAAACTTCCACCACGGAACTATCCAGTTCTTCACCTTCCCTGATGCCTGTCGGTTCATCCACGATGGCCTCTTTAATGTTGTCTGATTTTTCCATAATATCCTCTTATGTTTCATTCTTAGTCTATGATGGCATAAATACAGTTACAAATGCCGTATATCACTCGGGAGGGGATAAACCCCTCCCCTACGCAGGATTTAAAGCATTTGCCGTAGGGGCGGGGTTTATCCCCGCCCGATAATATTTGATTTAATACGTCACCGATTTTTTGATCCAGAGCCTTAGTCTACTTTCAGTGCCGATTCAACAAAACCGATTAAAAATTCCGCATAATCATCCACAGATATCTGCCGGCGGGCATATTTCCAGCGCTTCAGATACCAGTCCTGGAGCATTGATTTGATCACCGAAGCCGTAAGCACTGAATTTTCTACATCAAACTGTTGTTTGCGGCAACCGGCATCAAGGATATCTATAAACACCTGTTCTGTTTCCAGCTCGCTTTCAATGGATTTTTTCTGCTGGGATTTGTCCAGGTTCTTGGTTTCCATATAAAAAAAATAAAACCATTTCTGCATAACCTCAGTCAGATAAAGATGGGCCCGAATTGCGGTTCGGAGCATTTCATCCGGTTCGGCATTCACATCAATCTGTTTTGTCAGCATTCTCCGGGTCAACCGCCGCCCCTGGTTCTGAAGCATCGAGAGGAGTTCATCTTTACTGGTAAAATATGAATACAGCGCGCCCATGCTCAATCCGGACGTCCGGCTCAGATCCCGTAAGCTCATGGACTGAAACCCTTTTTCATTGCTCAGCATCAATGCTGTATTAAATATATTGGCCAGGTTTTTAACTGCCACAGCCTCTTTTTTGATTTTAATGGAAGCCTGGTTTTCCATAAAAATTTCACGGCAGATCTCTTCCATTGAAATAATGGTCATATGTTTAAATTCTTCAAAAGTCATCGCATAATGCCTGTTTACTTGGTGATTATTATAAAAAAGTGACTAAAGTGAGCTAAAGTGCACTTTAGTCACTTTAAACTTTAGTCACTATTTGGCCCAATATTTACACTTTCGGCCACATGCCGTTTTCCGGTTTTGCAATATTGAATGATCAGGCCGGAGGATAATTCCTTAAAATCCGTCGGGCCAGAGACACTTTATGAACCTCGTCTGCTCCGTCATAAATGCGGGCTGCCCGTTCGTGGCGGAAGAAAAACGAAAGAATCGTGTCATCGGTCATCCCCAGTCCGCCATGCACCTGAAGTGCCCGATCCACAACTCTTTGCATGGTATTGGCAACCACAAACTTAATCATGGAGATTTCATCTCTGGCGGCTTTTACGCCCTCTTGATCAATCCGCCATGCCGCGTGCAGCGTCATCAATCGGGCTGCCTGAATCTCTGCCGCAGATTCGGACACCCATGACTGGATGATCTGCCGTGAAGCAAGGGTTTTTCCGTCTCTTGTAATCTGGCGGCTATTGGCCCGCCGGCACATCAGCTCAAAAGATCGCTGGCAAATGCCCAGCCATCTCATACAGTGATGAATCCGACCCGGACCCAGTCGTTCCTGGGCAATAATAAACCCGTGCCCTTCCGGGCCCAGAAGGTTGGCTTGGGGAACCCGGCAGGACTGATAGAGAATTTCTGCATGGCTGAAATAATCATCTCCCGCATGTCCCATTACCGGGATATTCCGGACCAGATTAAATCCCGGGGTATTTGTGGGCACAATGATCATACTGGCCTGCACGTAATCCGGGGCTTCCGGATTTGTTACCGCCATGACAATGGCAAAATCCGACCCATCGGCAGAGGATGTATACCATTTGTGGCCGTTGATGATATAATCATCCCCGTCTTTTACAGCGGTTGTTTCCAGCATCACCGGATTTGATCCGGGCATATCCACCTCGGTCATGGAAAAACAGCTCCGGATGTCACCGGCAACCAGCGGGTTGAGAAATTTTTCTTTCTGTTCTTCAGTTCCGTGTAAATGCAAGATTTCCACATTGCCGGCATCCGGTGCCTGGCACCAGAACACATAATGTCCCAGCGGTGTTCTGCCAAGGGCCTCAGACAACAGCCCATGGTCCACTAAAGACAACCCCAACCCCCCGCAATCTTTGGGGAAATTCGGTGCCCAGAGTTCCATCTGTCTGACTTTTTTCTGTTTTTCCCTGAGCACAGGAAGCATCTCTTTAAAACTGAGACGGGCCATTTCCGGTTCCAGCGGAATCAGTTCCCTGTCAACAAATTCATTGACCATCTCAAGAATGGTCTTCATTTTCTCGGATATGGCAAAATCCATAATGATCTCCTCTCAATAATCTTCCTGAATTGAAAATCACTCTATTCAGGATCTTCAAAATGATAAAACGCTGTCGTTCCGCTCGGGGAAAAAACCGAACAACTGGTCGTTTTCTTTTTAATATTTACCTGCGCCAGCGGATGAAGTCAACAAAATAACGAACGATCGTTCTATTTTTTACTTGACGTATATTAACAAAGGGTTAGAATAAACCATATAAGTTGCTTTGGTTTTTCTGTACACAATAAAATAAAATTTAACCATAGCGCAGTTAAATGAATTTTAGGCCTTGATCATCGTTTCGGCCAAAGCAGATTTGTCATTCCCGAATGTTTCTATCGGGAATCCAGTTATGTGCTATATCCGAACATAGATTCCGGCTAAGCTTGTCCTCGAATGT
>JAQIBZ010000094.1 GCA_027858815.1 Desulfobacteraceae bacterium | reverse complement strand
GCACGGTGGCCAACCCTACGGAGCTTACCGCAAAACCTCGTAGAGCAGGCCACCGTGCCTGCTGTTGACTGCATAAATTTTGGACATTGAACTCAACTTAATTAAAGTGGATATGCAGGTAAATTAAATTAAAGATTGCTATATTTCTAATGCGGCATCCGGTTGTTGCGATACTGGTATTACGGGTATTAAGATGGATACGATAAATATTCAATATGCGTTCAAGCTGGATCAACAGCGGTCTGCGATAATAGATTTGCAACTGGATCCCCAGACGCTGGAGTTGCTTAACCGTCCAGATGGAAAATTACCGTTTTGGACTCAACTGGACTTTCATCAATGCCCTCACTGCCCTCTTGATCCCTTAAAACACGCGGTTTGTCCGGTTGCTGCTACTTTGGTTGATATTGTTGATCGGTTTGAAAATGTCATGTCGTATGATGAGCTTGATCTGGAAGTCACGACAACGGTTCGGCATTTTTTTCAGCGAACCACCGCTCAACGTGCCATCAGCTCTTTGCTCGGGATATTATTCCCGTCCAGCGGTTGTCTGCACACGGCTTTTTTTAGGCCAATGGTCCGGTTTCATCTGCCGCTGGCTACTGAAGAAGAAACGGTATTTCGTGCCGGCAGCATGTTCCTATTAGCTCAATATTATTTGAGAGAGAAAAAAACTGCCGGGTTTTTAAGTTTTGATGGGCTTAAACAAATATATGAAAATATGAATATAGTGAACATGAATGTTGCCGAACGCCTGCGAAATGCTTCATGTGCGGAGTCTTCAGTTAATGCCATCGTGCTGCTGGATGTTTTTGCTCATACAATGCCGCTTTTAATAGAAGAGCAGTTAGACGAAATTCGCCATTTGTTTACCCCTTATTTTACCCGTCCGCCAGAAGCCGCATATTAATTTTATAGCTTATTGTTGCCTCCGTATTTTATTTAAAGCATTATGGAGGTATATGAACAAACACAGAGAGAAAGGATCTGACTGAAGTTTTTAAGATTATAATATGCGGAGACGATGTTTAATGAAGGATAGTCCTGAATACGATGCACTGAAAAAAAGGGTTGCAGAACTGGAAGAACGACTTTCCCGTCAGAAACAAGTTGAGGCAATGATCGATTCATCCACTGATCTTATTTTTTTAAAAGACAGCCAACTCAGATATGTGATCGCGAACAGGGCGCATGAACAGGTATTTAATATTAAAATAGAGAATGTTATCGGAAAAACTGATTTTGATTTTATGCCGGATGAGATTGCTGAGAATCTTCAGAAAAGTGATCTGGCAGCCTTGAAAAACGGGTATAGTTCCAATGAAATTGAAATCAATAATCGATATTATCATGTGGTCAAGCAACGGGTGTTGGATAGTGATAGACAAGATGTCGGAATAACCGGTGTGATCCGTGATACGTCGGAGATCAAACAGGAGAAAATAGAAAAAAATGAGTTGGAGAAAAGATTACGCCAATCCCAGAAACTGGAAGCAATTGGGACTTTGGCGGGTGGTATTTCTCATGATTTCAATAATATATTGACTGCGATTTTGGGGTATACGGAAATCGCCTTGGAAGAAGTTGATGCCGAATCAGGTGTTACAGATCTTCTGGATGAAGTGTATAACGCCGGAATCCGCGCGCGGGATTTGGTCAAGCAGATTCTGGCATTTGCCCGGCAGACGGAGCAGGAACTCAAGCCGGTAAGGATTGACCTGATTGCCAAGGAAGCCTTAAAGTTAATTCGTTCAACCCTGCCCACAACGATTGCGATCGTGACTTATTTTAAAAGTAAGTCACTGGTGATGGCCGATCCTACTCAGATCCTCCAGATTATTATGAATTTGTGCGCCAATGCCGCGTATGCAATGGAAGCAGAGGGGGGAACACTCAAGGTTAGTCTTAAGGATGTGGTTTTAGGATCTCAGATTACGGACAATTATCCGGAGCTTGCGCCTGGTTTTTATTTAAAGCTGGAAGTTGAAGACACCGGCGTCGGGATTGATGAAAAAAATGTCGACGCTATTTTTGAACCGTATTTTACAACAAAGGAAGCCGGCGAAGGAACCGGATTAGGGCTTGCGGTGGTTCACGGTATTGTTAAAAGTTATTTCGGGGAAATCATAGTTGAAAGCGAGCCCGGCAAAGGCTCCTTGTTTATAATTTATTTGCCGGTCATTAAAAGCAGTGAAACGGAAAAACGGTTTGACCCGATGGAGATCCCCATGGGTAGCGAACATATTTTATTTGTTGATGATGAAGTAACGATTGCTCGGCTGGGAAAAAAAATGCTGGAATCTATCGGCTACAGTGTTACAACCCGTACCAGCAGTATCGAAGCACTTGAACTATTTAAGTATCGGGCGGATATTTTCGATCTGGTTATAACGGATATGACCATGCCCAATATGACCGGTGACCGGCTGGCATCTGAAATGATGAGAATCCGGCCGGACATACCGGTCATTTTATGTACCGGTTACAGTAAAAAGTTTGTAGACGAAGACGCAATTGAAAACGGTATCAAAGCACTTCAGATGAAACCGCTGATCAAAAAAGAACTGGCAAAAACGGTTCGTAAAGTTTTAGATGATAAAAAACCGAGTTAATCGTTAGGGCAATTGAGCCATTTTTTTGTAATCAATTGCCTTGGCATAATCAGTCAGAACCTTTTTTGAAATACCCTGCCCGTCAATTAATTTGTTATTCTTCTATTTGTATAATTTTGGGTGTAATGTGACCGTCTTCTATTTCAAGCATGCCAACGGAAATCGGTAATTTGAATCTCCGGGGGCCGGCGCTGCCGGGATTGATGTATAATACACTGTCTCTGTATTTTATTATGGGCCGGTGGGTATGCCCGGATACAACCACTGCAAAGCCGGCGGCGGCAGGGTCTAAGTCCAGTTGATCTATGTCGTGAAGCACATAAATGGAAAGGTCATCTATTTCAACAATCTCATATTTGGGCAGGTTAGCGCCATCAGGGTTTCGGTCCATGTTGCCGCGTACCGGAAATACCGGTGCAATTTTTTTTAATGCGTCAAGAATTTCTGGGGTATCAATATCGCCGGCATGAATAATGATGTCTGAATCTGCTAATGCCGTCACAGCACTTTTCCGGAGAAGACCGTGGGTGTCTGAAATCAATCCGATGCATTTGATTTTTTGGTTCATGAGTTGTATCCAGAGTTAGTGCCGATGGAAGTATAGTTAACATAGGAAAAATAAAAACATACTCGAATTTACTTTGCGCATCAACCCTGAAAAGCAAAAAACCGGGAAATAGTAACCGGCTTCCAAATAAATTGTTTTATCTGGTTATACATTTCGATTAAGTTGAACGAATTGAGCCGTCAAAATCTATGAACTTTTTTTCTGGATACCCGCCTTCGCGGGTATGACGGAAGTCGATTCTTTAATGATGAATGTAGGTTATGTCATTCCCGCGAAGGCGGGAATCCAGTGCCATGTATCCAAAATAATTACTTTTAAACTCAACTTGAGTAAACCGGATAAGCAGATAGATAATTTTAATCATAATATCATTTGTAAACTCGAAGATGTTCTTGAAGGAAAATGGTGAAAAATGGCCAAAGAGATTGAAAGAAAATTTACCGTAGATAAAAGTAAATGGCATCCCGATGACGGCGGCATTAATATCCGGCAGGGATATCTGCCGACATCCAATAAGACAGCGGTTCGTGTGCGCATCGCCGGCGATAATGCCTGGTTGACCATTAAAGGAGAAAACAAAGGTGCGGTCCGGTCGGAATTTGAATATCCCATCCCGGTGACGGATGCGCACCAGATCCTGGATGAACTGTGTGAACGCCCTTTTATTGAAAAGACCCGTTATCTTGTCAGTTATTCGGGTGTAACCTGGGAAGTGGATGTGTTTGAGGCCGAAAATGCGGGGCTGATTGTTGCGGAAATTGAACTGGCATCTGAAAATGAAAAAATTGTCCTGCCGCCCTGGGTGAAGCTGGAGGTGACGGATGATCCATGTTATTATAATGCCAATTTGATCAGATATCCTTTTAAAAACTGGCCGAAGGCTCCATAAAGATTGGCTGAAGTCGCCTTAAAGAAAGGCCCCAAACCAAGTAAAATCATGTCCGGGGTTGATCTGTCAATGGACGAAGATGGTTTGGCGGAAATCGGGGGACAGTATACCTATTTCTTTGCGAAATAGGTATACTGTCCCCCGATTTCCCTGTCCATATTATTAATTATAAGCGTTAATTTCAGCCAAAAAACATGGCAATATTTCACTTTTCAGGCCCCAAAAGAACAATATAGAAAAACCGAAGACAATAAAATGGCAAGAGCAAATAGACACTATATTCCCGGTCACGTCTGGCATTTAACGCATCGTTGCCATAAAAGAGAATTTTTGTTTAAATTTGCAAAAGACCGTCTTCGGTGGATGCAATGGCTGTATGAAGCCAGAAAAAATCATCAACTTGTCATCCTTGATTATATGGTAACATCAAACCATACACACTTATTGGTTTATGATCATGGAAAGCCCGACGTTATAGCCAAATCGATTCAATTATTGGCAGGCAGAATTGGGCAGGAATACAACGCCAGAAAAAAGAGAAAAGGTGCTTTCTGGCAGGACCGATATCATGCAACAGCAGTTGAAACCGGTGAAAATCTCCGGCAGTGTATTGTTTATATTGATTTGAATATGGTTAGAACCGGAACAGTAAACCACCCCTCCCAATGGTATTGGTGCGGTTATAATGAAATTCAAAACCCTCGCCGGAAGAATATATTGATTGGCTATGAAAAGCTCAGAGAATTAGCTGGTTATGACACATTTGATACTTTTCAGGCAGCACATAGAAAGTGGGTTGATGATTCACTGGCATCTTGTGAAAACAAGCGTGAAAGCCAGTGGACCGAGAGTATTGCGACCGGGAGCAATACGTTCGCAAATAAAATTCTTTCGCAATTGGGGATACGGGCAAAAGGCCACCGAATTCTCGAAAAGGGGCAGACTTTTCAAATCCGAGAGAAAAGGGAATCCTATAATCCCCTTTTTGATAGTGAAAAGTGCGATATAGCCTCTGAAAACACCCATTATTGGGGAGAGAATGCTTGATATTAAAGAGATTAGCGTGGTCCGACCTCAGGTCTTGCGACCCCAGGTCTTACAGGTCTCGACCCCGTATTGAAAACTTAGATCGCGTTTTTTAGTGCGAATGTTGGGGTTGGCCCTAATTACAACCTTTGTCTAATTGAATCATCCTTGATTTTTACGTAAAGGTTAAGTATGCTATCCCCTGATATTTGATATTTTAAAATCAATTTTGTTGTGCTAACCCGAAATTTTCAGCTGGAGAATTCTTAAACGTCGTTTGTCGGAAGAAATACATAATTTGAATTCAAAAAACATCCTGTCATTTGAACCTCTAACCGAGAATTTAACATGAAGCCTTATTCGAGAAATGAAAAAATTATTTTCAGCGCTTTTATCTTGGTATTCTTTTGCTTACTGGTACTTCACCCTGAAAATTATTTATATGCCTCGGACGACGATGCCGTAGAGGCCTATTCCCCGAATTCAGCATTTGAAGAACCGGATACCGAAACGAATAAGTATTTCATATTAGTTGAAACCCGGGTAATCGATGCCCAACCGATGGATGACCAGATGTTGGATGACCTTTCTCCCTCCCTGATTGCCCCGGTGGAGATAAAAATTTCAGCTTTACAGCTCAAGCAGAAAATGCTGCAGGACTATAATCACTCCGTTTGTTTTAAGCGCTGTCACACCACGAATGATTTTTCTGCTTCCGATTATACTTACGAACAATGGTGTATTTTAATTGAAAAAGACGGACATTCAATTTTCAGTGAGATTCCCTGGGAAAATCCTGATATGAAAGATAACCTGATTAAATATCTAATGAGTAACGCGAAAAACGCAACGCCTGAACCCGCTGGAATCGGGGTCTGGAAGTATTAACCAGCGGGGGCATTTTGAGGTACGGAACCAATTTCTGCAAAATCAAGCAGGCTATCGCCCTGCGCTTCGCTCCGGTTGTTTGGAGACAGAAGAGAGCTAATGATGTTTTGCGGAGCAAAAATCAAGCACGTTTCTGTCTCTGAGACGGCTGGTATTTGCGGGTTTTGAAGTCCATGGGAACGATTATGCAATGCTTTGCATAATCGGTCCGTTGGTCTTCTAAACCGTATACAAAAAGGGTTGGCCTGGTCTTAAC
>JAQIBZ010000079.1 GCA_027858815.1 Desulfobacteraceae bacterium | reverse complement strand
TTGTATCACCCGACTTCGAATTTTAAGTTTCGAGATTTACATGGAATCGAAATATAAAATGAATTTATGGGGCATCGCGTGAAGCGACCCCCTGCAGTATAAATGCAGTGTAAAAAAATATAATAAGTATTAAAGGTTCTTTTATTAGAAACATTTTAAGCACGGAGGGATAGCATGACTGAAGACAAATCAGCCCCTTTTAGCGGTAGTATCATGGTGGTTGGCGGGGGGATCAGTGGGTTGACCACAGCTCTTGAAGCCGCCGAAGTGGGGTACGAAGTGTTTATCGTTGAAAAAAATCCTTATCTGGGCGGAAGAGTAGCGCAGCTGAATCAGTATTTTCCTAAGCTGTGCCCCCCCACCTGTGGTTTGGAAATCAATTTCAGGCGGATTAAAGATAATCCGAATATCAAAGTGCTGACACTGGCGGAAGTAGAAAGCGTCAGCGGTGGCCCCGGCAATTACAATGTAGCGGTTAAGTTGAACCCGCGATATGTTAATGAAAATTGTACAGGTTGCGGTGCATGTGCAGATGCCTGCCAGGCGGAACTGCCCAATGAATTTAATTTTGGGATGAATAAAACAAAAGGCGCTTATCTGCCCCATGAAATGGCATTTCCTGCACGGTATGTGATTTCTCCCCAGATCATCGGCACGGAAGATGCCAAACGCTGCGCCGAAGCCTGCAAGTATGACGCGGTTGATCTGGAAATGCAGGCCAAGACCCTTGATTTAAACGTCGGCTCCATTGTCTGGGCAACCGGATGGGAACCCTATGACGCAGCAAAAATCGATAATCTCGGTTTTGGCCGGTATCCGAATATCATCACGAATATGATGATGGAACGGCTTGCCGCACCCAATGGACCGACAAAAGGTAAAATTCTGCGTCCGTCAGATGATAAAGAACCGGAAAGCTTTGCATTTGTTCAGTGTGCGGGTTCCCGGGACGAAAATCACCTGCCCTACTGCTCCTACATCTGCTGCATGGCTTCATTGAAACACGCCACGTATATCCGGGAACGCTATCCGGAAGCAAAAATCTATATCTTCTACATTGATATGCGGGCTCCGGGCAATCGGTATGAAAAATTTTACAAAAAGATTAAAGAAGATGAAAACGTCTTTTTTATCAAGGGTAAAGTCGCTGAGGTGGAACAGGCCGACGATAACCATCAGATTACCGTGGTTGCGGAAAATGCCGTTACCGGTGAAAAAATCCGACAAACAGTGGATATGGTGGTTCTGGCAACCGGTATGCAGCCCACAGCAGCAAATGCCAAGCTGCCGGCGGGTGAATTGAAATATACGGAAGACGGTTTCATCATCAATGATATGGAACAAGGTGGTATGTTCGCTGCCGGATGTGCCAATAAACCGGCCGATGTTGTATCGTCAAACCAGAATGCGACCGGTATGGCGTTAAAGGCGATTCAAACACTGGTGAGGAGGTAACCATGGATAAAAAATATGGTGTATATATCTGCACAGGCTGCGGCATCGGTGATGCCCTTGATATAAAAAGTCTCAGTGATGTGGCTGAAGAAGAAGGCCTTTCCTGCCAGTCACACCCGTTTCTTTGCGGCAAAGAAGGCATTGCGTTGCTGAAAAATGATATTGCTGAAAAGGGTGTCAACACACTGATGATTGCTGCATGTTCCCGTCGGGTTAATTCTGATGTGTTCCGGTTTGACGGATGCATTGTCGACCGGATTAATCTCCGGGAAGGTGTTGCCTGGTCTCATCCGCGCGCGGAGTTTCCGGCATTGACCGAAGAAGAAAAAGAAGATGAAGACAAGTTTGACCGTGTTCAAATGATGGCAGAAGATTATCTGCGCATGGGCATGGCCAAGACCGAAAAAATTTCCCTGCCGGAACCTTATGTGCTGGAAAATCTTACCAGAAAAATTCTGGTGCTCGGCGGTGGTGTCACCGGTATGTCCGCAGCCATTGATGCGGCGAAAGCCGGTTATGAAGTGACCATTGTTGAAAAACAGGCACAACTGGGTGGTAATGTGGCTAACTGGCGTCAGCAACTGCCGGTTGCAGCCCCTTATGAAGATCTGATCCCCACCGTGGTTGCGGATAAAATCGCCGCAGTTGAAGCGGATAGCAAAATTTCGGTTAAGCTGGAAACAGAAGTTGCCCGTATTGCGGGTGCGCCGGGAGATTTTACGGTGACGATGAAGAAGCCGGGCGAAAAAATTGAATTTGACGTACCATTTCCGCTGCCCGAAGAAATGAAATTAGATGAAACCGGTAAAGAACTGGATGTCGAAGCCCAGCATGTGAAATACCTGGAGTACAATGAAGGCAGAAAAGACATCCTTCAGTTTGACCCCAATGGCGAAAAATTCGGTGCGGTTATTCTAGCTGCCGGCTGGCGTCCGTATCAGCCCGAAGAAGGTGAGTTCGCTCATCTTGGACTGGGTCAGGTACCCGATGTGGTTACCAACTACGAATTTGAAGAAATTGCGGCAAAAGGAAAGATTGTCCGGCCGTCTGACGGCAAGGAAGCCAAATCCGTGGTATTTATCCAGAGCCCTGGTCAGGGAGATGATTCTGATTTTGCCTACGCCGGTGCGGTCACAAGCATGGTGGCATTGAAACAGGCAAAATATGTCTGTAACGATTATGACGATGGAAAAGCCTATATATTCTATCAACATATGCGGACCCCTGGTTTGTCTGAAGGCTTTTATAAAAGCCTTCAGCAGACTCCCGGAATTTTTATGACCAAAGGTGAGGTGACCGGTGTTTCCAAAAACGGAAGCGGTCTTGCAATTGAAGCCGCTGATACACTTTTGGGTGCTAATATCCAGGTCAATGCCGATATGGTAGTTCTTGCCACCGGTATGGTTCCGGTGACCGTAGACAGCCCGGTAATAAATCTGGCCTACCGCCAGGGCCCGGGATTCCGTGACAATGATATTTTTGACGGATACGCGGATTCTAACTTTGTCTGCTTCCCGTATGAAACTCAGAGAACCGGCGTTTATGCGGCTGGTGCTATTCGCCGGAGTATGACGGTTGATGAATCAATTGAAGATGCAACGGGTGCTGCATTAAAAGCGATCCAGTGTATTGAATCATCCAATCGCGGTGTGGCAGTTCATCCGAGATCAGGGGATATGACATTCCCGGATTTCTTCTTCCAACGATGTACCCAGTGTAAACGGTGTACGGAAGAATGTCCGTTTGGCGCGCTTGATGATGATGAAAAAGG
>JAQIBZ010000621.1 GCA_027858815.1 Desulfobacteraceae bacterium | reverse complement strand
GATTGTTTTTTGATAATTGAGGGGCGGGAGTTTTTCAGTTGCTCCTTGATATCATAATTCTTTATTAAACAGGAAATTGAAGTGATATTCAAATATGGTGATGCTATACTTTGTAATCGTATCCTCCCGTCATAATTTAGGTTTGACTCTCTTTGTTCGTTATGAAAATTAAAGAGAAGTTTTTTAGATTTTTTGTGTGAGAAACCAAAAAGATTAAATTGTAAAACAGGACATGCCATGAAAATCAGGATCAATATTTTTGTATTCTTTATAATTTCTTTATTGTTTTTTTCCGGCTGTATTTACTCGTCCAATGTTCTGCCGTTGGCAGTCAAACAGTCATCTGAAAAACTATGTATCAAAAATGTCAATATATTTACCGGAGATGCAGACCGGAATATTCTTGAAAATGCGGATATCCTGATTGAAAATAAACGGATTACAAAAATCGGTGCGATTTTTGAACCGGAAACAGACTGCCGGATCATCGATGGAACAGGAAAGACCATTATCCCGGGTTTAATTGATCATCATATCCATATCAGCGCACCCGGGGGACCGCCCTGGTTTCCCGTATTGCCGAATCAAAACCTGATTGACCGCAATCTTTCGGCATTTTTATTTGCCGGAGTGACAACGGTATTTGATATGGGCGGAGCGGTATATGACCTGGAAGCCCTTAAAAAAAAGATATCCGCCGAAGAAAAGATCAATCCCCGCCTTTTTTATGCCGGCAAAATGCTGACCAAAAAAGGAGGGCATCCGGACCCAATGTTGCGGGAACTTATACCCTGGCCGTTCAGTTCAATACTGATTAATCAAATCGCATTTCTTATAGAGGACCGTGAGGACATTGCTCCGGCCATTTCAGAAAATACGGCACACGGGTCAAGCCTCACCAAAATCATGGTGGACCAGATCCCCATGGGAATCCCGTCATTATATGAAGACCTGATCACCGATATCGTAAAAGAATCCGATAAAGCCGGTCGTGTGGTCGGTTCTCATATCGGGTCTGAGTCAGATCTTCTCACCGGATTGAACTCAGGGGTTCAATTTTTCTGCCATGCCCCGTACCGGTCATCGGTCTCAGATTCCACAATTGCCGCCATGTTGGAAAAACAAGCGGTTATCATACCGACCCTGGTGGTATTTGAATATTCTGCCAATTTTTTCAAAAATGAACTGGTGTTTACTGATCTTGACCGACAGGTTCTGGATCCGGAAATTTTAAAAGCCTACATGGAAGTACCTGAAGGCGGTTTGAAGACAGATGATCCCCAGCTTGAAAGCTGGGTTCACGACGTGATAACTTACCAGGAAATCAAGTATGAAAATGTCCGAAAGATGAAAGAGGCAGGAATCACCATTATTGCCGGGAGCGACAGTCCCAATGTGGCAACGGTTGGAGGGGCATCTTTACATACAGAAATGCGGCTGCTGGTGGAACGTTGCGGGTTTACGCCGATTGAAGCCGTGGCAGCCGCCACTTCGGTTTCCGGTGATATGCTGGAGAAAACAACCGGCGAAAAAGGGCTTGGCCGTATCCGAAAAGGTGGCCCGGCAGATCTGGTGATTTTGAATGGTGATTTTCGCGATGATATTACCCAGACAGAAAATATTTATATGGTTATCAGTGATGGTCAAATTGTAAACAGGCAACCTTGATGGCGTCGCAAAAAGTCCCATCTACTGCGTTGTAGTAATTTTTCAGCCCCTCAAGATACTATATGTATGATTTCTTGTCTGAAAAATCACTACGCCTTGCCATATTTTATGGTATTGGTGGAACTTTTATCTTAGCCATCTGGATACTTTTTACGAGAGCATCAACATTGATGAATGATATTTCTGATGATTGTTTTAAAATACACATTGAAGGCGCAATGACACGGCGTCTCCTGTGGATTCAGTCTCTGTTTCTTCATCAGTTAACCATAAATGCATGTAATCGGTCATCAGGCGAACATTGGAGTTGATATGCCAGTTGACTCCGAGTGTATAGGCGTCTGCAGTGGTCCCATAATGATTATCAGCCGC
>JAQIBZ010000590.1 GCA_027858815.1 Desulfobacteraceae bacterium | reverse complement strand
GATACCGAAAATCTGGAAAATTTCATCCGACCAGTAAACTTTTCCTGTCAAAAGATCCCATTCCCAGTTTCCCATGCCGGCAATCCGCTGTGCATGAGATAAGTCCGTCCGGCTTTTTTTTAGGGTATCGACTGTCTGAATCCGGATGATGGCACTGGTTAATATTCGGGAAAAAGCCAGGAAAAATTCAATATCTTCGATAGTAAAATTTGGGTATCTATCTGAGTAAACCCCAATAACTCCATGTGGCCGTCCGGAGTCACCCAGGCGCATGCTCATGCCACTTTTAATGCCGCATTCGGCAAAATTCGGCGGCACCATAAAACGGGACTCCGTGGCAAAATCTTCCACCATAAATGGTTCATGAATATGCAAGGCACAGCCGGGATAGCAGCCGCTGTCTGCAGAAAGTTTGCAGTTTTTGATTAGTGAATTCAGCCGGTTTGTTCCGAATTTTAAGTCAAACGACTCTTTGTCTGATGTCAATTCAAAGACACAGCACCAGGATACATTCAAGGCGGTTTTGAGAAGCTGAACCGCTTTTCCCAGAAGTGTTGTTATGCTTCCGGATTCCAGTGCAAACTGTAGGATTTCAATCCCGGCCTTTTTAAACATTGGGTTTATTGCAATGAATCCGTTTTCACTGGATTGTTGGAAAGTGTTTACTGCCATTTTTATCTCCTATTTGGGCTTACAACGCCGGCATGGCTTTAAATGCCTGCAGCGTTTCAATGCTATTGGTCCGACCCGAAATCTGGTACCCTAAAGATTCCAGCCTTCTCCGCCCCAACTTCACTAACTGGAGTTCATCATCCACGAATAAAATTCGTTCGTTTCCAATCTGAACTGGCACTTTTTTCTCTTCTTCATCAGTTTTTTCCTTGATGTCTTTAATGATCGGAAAATATATTTCAAAACAGCTCCCTTTTCCCTTTTCGCTGTTTACCGTTATTGTACCCCGGCATTCCTTGACAATACTGTGAGTTACGTAAAGCCCCAGACCAGTGCCTTCTCCGAGAGGCTTGGTGGTATAATAGGGTTCAAAAATCAGATCCATTGCATCCGGCGGTATACCATCACCGGTATCTGTAATTGCGATTCGGATATATGCTCCGGGTGTGATCATTCCATGAAAAACGCTAAAATTTTCGTCAATGATTATATCTTCGAGTCTCACCACCAGGAAGCCGCCGCTTTTTTTCATAGCATAAGCCGCATTGGTGCACAGGTTCATAAATATCTGGTGAATCTCAACAGGGTCGGCCATGACCATCGCATTTGTTTTGATATGCTCAATAATTTGTATGGATTTTGAAATTGATGCCCGGATAAGCTTTGAAACTTCTTTTGCGATCAGGCTGACCTGGACTGGTTTGGACGTCGACTCCGACTGGCGGGCAAAGGTTAAAATCCGGTTTACCAAATCTTTGGCGCGATGGGCGGCCCGTTGAATTTCCAGAAGGTTCTCATGGATGGGGGATCCGCTTTTTATCTTATGCCGGGAGATTTCCACATTACCAAGCATAGAAGATAAAATATTATTAAAATCATGGGCAATCCCTCCAGCAAGGGTTCCGATGGATTCCATTTTTTGGGCCTGGCGAAGTCGTTTTTCACTTCTGCCTAATGCTTTTTGCATCCGAATGTCTTTTAAAAATATGGCGACAAGATCTCCAATGGTCTGGGCGATTTTGGCATCATTTTGTGTAAATCCCCCAGATTTATTGGCAATCCCCATGAGGCCGGTTATTTTGCCGCTTATCTCAAGTCGGACGATGATAATATTTTCAATCGCTACATGCCTGGCGGGCAGCCCCCTTGCCCAGCGGCTGGTTGAAAAATTATTTTCAACCAGCGGTTTATCAAAATGAAAAGCAGTTTCCCACATCCCGTGAACCGGCATGGGTAATTCCGGTTCAACTCCGCATGCCAGTCCTCCGGTTTCAATAAACTGTACCTCGCTTTTGGTTCCATCCTCGCTTAACAGTACGATATATCCAAATTGTCCGCCGGTCAGCTGCCGGCAGGTTTCAAACAACCGGCGGGCAACGGGCTTAAACGCCTTTTCTTCTAAAAGCATCCGGGTGGCATTGAACATCCCTTCCATTTCAACGGCTTTTTGAAGTGTCTGCAAAAAGAGCTGCTCTTTTTTCTTTTCAAATTGAATTTGTTCGGTAATATCACGGGCCGTCATCAGATGGGCGGGTTGCCCGTCATACATAATCGACCCTGCACTGATTCCACAAAAAAGGAGTGATCCATTCTTATGCTTCAATCGGCCGCGATAAATACGTCGGAACAATAAATTCGGGTCTATATTTTTATAGGCCCTGTAAGCTTTTCTTAAATCTTTATGATAAATAAACTCAGCAAACCGTTTACCGACAACTTCTTCCGGTGTGTATCCGGTTATACGTTCCATGGACGGGTTGACATGACGAATAATATTATCCTGTACAATCGCGATTATTTCATAAGTGCTTTCAACAACACTCCGATACTGTTGACGGCTTTCTCTTAATGTTTGTTCTGTTGTTTTTCTTTCGGTGATGTCCTGGATAATCCCAAAAAATTTGGAAGCCCGGCCGTTGTTATCTTTAATCACCTTAACTTCATTGGATATCCAGATGATCTGACTATCGGGACGGACCACTCGATAATCGATTTGCACAAATTCTCTTTCATCATATAATTGTTTAAGTGTATTCTGAACACGTTTAAGATCATCTGGGTAAGTCAGGGACTCGGCCAATATAATACTCGGGGACTGTTTCGGTATGCCTATATACTGAAAGATTGTATCCGACCAGTAAATATCTCCCGTTTTCAGATTCCATTCCCAGTTTCCCATACGGGCAATCCGAAAGATATGCGACAGGTCCGACCTGCTTTTTTTCAGGTTTTCGACGGCCTGAATTCGGATGACAGCACTCATTAATATTTGAATAATAGATTGGAAGAATTCAATATCCTCAGCATTAAACGTTGAATGATCTGTAGAATAAACACCCATAATACCGTACGGTTGGGCGGCCTCTCCTAAACGCATGCACATTCCGCTTTTGAAGCCGCAATCAGTAAAAACCGGAGGAACCGTAAATCGGGATTCCGTGGTAAAATTTTCCACCATAAATAGTTCGTTCGAAGCCAGGGCACATCCGGGGTAAGCATCGGTATCCGCATCAAGTTTAAGTTTTTTGCCAAGTACCGCCGGCTGACCGGCATTGAATTTTGTTAAAAAATCGTGCCCGTCTGGAGTCAATTCAAAAATGCCACAGCAGAAGATGTTCAAAGCAGGTTTTAGGAAGAGGACTGCTTTTTCCAGAAGCACTGAAATATTTTCCGTTTCTATTGAAAGCTGAAGCATTTTAATCGCAAATTCTTTGTGCCGGTTCCTTGTCTCAAGCAAGCGGCTTGTCCGGGTTTGAAGGAAAAATCTTTTCATTTTTTTATCCTTTCCAAAACGTTGCAACTAATGGGTCGGAAATACGGCAGCACCGTTAAGGCCCGGCTGCACCGTTTTGATGTGCTTTATCTTTTTGGGGGCGTATGTGGAAAAAGCCCATCCGATGCAGCCGGTATATGAAAACTGAATTTGTTTTATGGTTTCTCAAGTGAAAAAAAACACATTTAAAAATAGATTGGGTATTATTATTTATGCTTGCTTCATTTTTTCCCAAAACTTACGGCTTGAGACCGTGTTCATTAACAACTTGTCTTCATATTCAAGATATTGCGTGAAATCCCGTATTGAAAAATACATAAGCTGTTTAATGATCGATAAAGCGCTGGACGATTTTTGAGCGTATTTTTCGGCCCGGCAAAATGCGATTTGTTCAAGATGCTCCGAAGGGGCTATCTCATGAATCAGCCCTATGCCAATGGCTTCAAAAGCTGTAATATCCTTATCCGATAACATCACATTCCATGCCTGTTCCGTCCCGATCAATCTGGGCAGAAAATAGCCCCCCCCACCTTTTGCCGCCAGTCCCATTTCAATTCCAGGATTCTGGATAATCGCAGTGTCTTCTAAAATCCGGTAGTCGCACGCCAATCCGATATTTAAATACGTTGTAAGGACATTGCCGGTATTAATATAAATGGTAAACTTTTCAAGTTCCGCCAGCTTCAGAGTCAGTTGATCAACAAAGTTGAACATCCGGTGTATAAGGGCAATGTCCATTCTCTGGTCATAAAAGTTCTTGAAAAATTCAAAAAATTCATCTTTTCCTTTGGCATCTGGCGCACCAGCCACAATCAATAATTTTATGGAACTGCTGCTGGAAACATTTTCCAGGTATTCCAGAACCTGGTCCCGTTCATTCAGGTTTTCCGTTCGCAAAAGAAAATCTCTGTGCAGCTGGAGAAATGCAATATTGTCGATTGTGTATCCGGTAAATGTTTCACATTTCAGGTTTAAATTTTCATGGATTAAATTATTCATATATATTTGCATCCTTGCTGCTGTCATATCACTTTCCTTATATCTATGCCCACCACACGGTTCAATTCTGCAACAGCGCTGAGATAACCGTATACTGAATTGTAATAGTTGGTGTCCGCTTGTGTAAGAAATGTTCGGGCATCCAGAACATCCGTGGAAGTAGCCACTTGCTGCTGGTACTGGACATTGGTAATCCGCCAGTTTTCCTGAGCCTGATCCAGCGCTTTTGATGCGGTGGCAATATTTTTTTTTGCCACTTCACAGTCCAATCCCGTGTTTCTGACTTCCTGGCGAATCATGTTGGCCAGGGTTTTAATGCCGGCCTCAAGGGCCATGGACTCATGGTTTACCGCAGCAGCACGGGATCGGACCTTACCCCAATCCCAGAATGTCCATGTGGCAGAGATACCCATGTATGCATTGTGATTGTTTGAATAATCATTGTCCGATGCCGAAAAATTATCTCCATCCTGCATGTAACCTCCCCTTAGGAAAATTTCAGGGTATAGAGCGCTTCTGGCTACTTTTTCTGCGAACCCCAAAGATTCAAGGCTTAGGTTGACCGATTGCATGACAGGTCGATATTTAATCGCCTGGTAGGCATATCGATCATAATTGAATTCTATTTCCGGAAAGTTTGAAATATCCGTAACAGTAATCTTTTTTGTCAGCGGCCGGTTGAGCAGCCGATTTAAGTGGGCTCTTGCTTTTTCAACAACCGCCCGACTGTTTTCCAGTTTCTGAAAGGAATTTGCCAGTCCCACTTCAGAACGCAGCAGATCGTTTTTGGGGATCAGTTCCTGGTCGTAAAACAATTGGGCATCTTTTTTGTGCGCGGTCAGGGCAGCCACCTCATCTTCGGCCACGATCAGCAGTTTTTGCGTAAGAAGCAGGTTATAGCAGGCAGTTTTTACATCCCTTGTCAGGTCCAACACCACCTGCTCCTTTTCCAGCTTTTGTATTTGGGTTTCCAATTTCGCAATCTTGAGTTGTGACGTGAGTGCGAAACCGGTGAACAAGGGCTGGATCACGCTGGCGCTCCAGTTATATTGATGACGATGGGCCACATCAAATGTACCGAAATCGGTTTTCATGACCGGCGTGTCTTTTAATCCGGTATACCCATAGCTTGCGACTGCCCTGGGCAGCAAAGCGGCCCGGGCGCTTTTCGCCGATGATTCCGCGCTTCGGATGGTTTGATCAGATTCAATAATTATCGGGTTTTTGGCAATGGCATCATCAACTGCCTGCTCAATGGTCATTTTTTCAAGATTTTCTGCTGATGCCGCATCAGAAATAAAAAAAAATCCCATTGTCAGACTCACTATCATAGTGAGAATTATGTTATTCTTTTTTCCAAACATCCAAGTATCCTTAAATTATTAAAATATATGTTAATAAAAAAAATGTTGTGGTGACATTCGCTCGGTGGATTGTTTAGCATGTTCTTTATCCACCTGAAGCCCGGTCCCTAATTTGAATTTTACTTACGCAATCGGGTCGGGAATTAAAATACCGTAAAAAAATGCTGCTGCTGAAAGATCGTTATCAATCAGTACAAAGGTTTCTTTTTCTATAAAAAAGTTTACATTTAGTGATGGTACTGTATACATCCGATCGAACGAAAATTCACCATAGAAAAAACTTGCCGGCGAAAGGTCATCCGTATTCGTTTCTGCATAAATTTCGGTTGTTGTAAGAACAAATGAAGTCATAATAATTATTAGCAAAGATATTTTATTCATTGTCTCTACCTCCTTTGGTTGTAAAGTTGCCGTCCGGAAAAGGACCGATTTTTTAATAAATAAAACAACCATTATTCAGCTAAATCATATACATACCGTTAACCTTCCGGTTTGATTTTAAAAAACAGCGTATACAGCACCGGAACCACGATTAAGGTTAACACCGTGGCAAATGCCAGGCCGAACATGATGGTTACAGCCATGGATGAAAACAGTTCATCGGTTACCAGCGGGATCATGCCGCAAATCGTGGTCAGCGAGGTCATCATTACCGGGCGCATGCGGTCAATGGAAGAATCCCGGACTGCAGCCAGCGGGACTTCCCCGCTTTTAATTTTTGTGTCAATCTGGTCAATGAGCACCACCGCATTTTTGATCAGCATGCCGATGAGGCTGTATGTTCCCAATATTGCCAAAAATGAAAATGCTTTTTGGAACAATAATAGTCCTGCAGCAATTCCCACCAGACACAATGGAACCGTCAAAAGAATAATCAGCGGCTGCCGAATGGCGTTAAACAGGGAAACCAGAATCAACACCATCATGATCAGCATGACCGGAACAAACTTTTGAGCAGCTTTTTGCGATTCCATGGAATCTTCATATACTCCTTCCCATTCCAGCGTGTAGCCGGGTGGCAGGGGAATATCCTCGATTTTTGGCCCGATCCGCTTGAGCAACGTATCTGCAGTCACTCCAATTATCGGGTCGCACTGGGCCCGAATGACCCGCCGCCGGTCGTAGCGCCTTATAATGGGGTCCTCCCACTGAATTTCGTTTTCTCCGGTGACCTGTTTTAAAGGAACGCTTTTTTCTCCGTTTCCCCATATCGGCAGGGTGTCTAAGTTATCAAGGCCTGAAGATGAATACTTCAAGAGGATCGGAATCAGTTCATCTCCTTCCCGATAGGCGTCTACGATTAGCCCGTCAGTGGTGCTTTGTAGTGCCTTGCCCACGTCTTGCCGCTCTACAGCAGCCAACCGGGCTTTTTGTTGTGAATAGGATATGTCCTGAACCATCACCCGTTCCCGCCAGTCATCACAAATGCTTCTGGCCTGAGGATCTGCTCGCATGATGGCCTTGGCTTTTTCAGCGAGGTTGCGCAAAACCTGGGGGTCTGGCCCGGTAAAGCGGGCTTCCACATCGTAATCCGCATTGGGTCCGTTGATATATTTCCAGATGTGTGGTTCTCCAGCAGGCAGGTTTTCCGCAAACCAGGGCTCCAGATCATGGATCAGGTTGTTGATCTGTTTATAGTCATCCACATTGACAATCACCTGGCCGAATGCGTCTGTAGGCGGTTCCGGGGTTATGGAAACTGCAAATCTCGGCGGCCCTTGGCCCACGCAGGTGGCATAGCTTTCCACAGGCGACAGCGTATCAAGATATTGTTCCAGTTTTTTTAAATCCGCTGACACTGTTTCCGTTCGGGTGCCTTCGGGCCGCCGGTAATCAATAAAAAACTGTTTCATGTCCGAGTCCGGAAAAAAAACCTGGGGCACTTTGGCAAACCCGATAATGCCGATGATAAACAGACCGATCGTCACAAGGATTGTAAAAAAGCGGTGTCTTAATGCCCCCATCAGAATACTTCGATAGATCCGGTAGGGGCGACTGGAATGCGGAACTCTGGTGCTCGCCTTGGGTGAAAGTTTGAGGAAATAGTCACAAAACAATGGCGTCTGTGTCATGGCCAGTACCCAACTGATCATCAGGGCGACGGACACCACCTGGAACAGACTGGAACAGAACTCACCCACATTGGTTGGTGCCATATAGATGGGCATGAACGCCAGGCAGGCAATGATGGTTGCTCCCAACAGTGGCCAGGCAGTTTCCTGCGGCGGTTTGGATATGGCCGATTTACGGTCTTCCCCGCGCTGGAGACGAACCAGAGATCCTTCGGTGACAACAATGGCATTATCAACAATCATCCCCATCACCAGAATCAGGGCGGCTATGGAAATCCGCTGAAGATCGATTCCCCATATCAGCATGATAACCAGGGTACCCATAATCGAGAAAATCAGGTTGGAAGCTATGATCAAGCCGCTGCGCAGGCCCATGGTGATAAGGAGTACCACTATTACAATGCCTATTGATTCAGCCAGGTTGGTCATAAATACCCTGGTGGAGCTTTGAACAAACTGGGATTCATAATAGACGCCGCCGATATTTAAACCCACCGGCAGTTCCGGTATCAGTTCATCAAGACGGGCCTGGACCGCATTGCCCATGGTAACGACATTGGCACCGTTTGCCGCGGCAATAGCCAGGCCGATTGCCGGCTTTCCGTTAAACCGCATAATGGGTTCGGATGGCGTGATGTAGTCACGGCTGACGTGTGCAAGATCTTTTAAGCGGATCTGTTCTTCATCCCGACCCTGAATTATCAGGTCTTCAATCTTTTCTGTTGTAATAAGCGTATCTGATGAATTGATGCGGATACGATAGTCCCCGGCTTCCAGTGCTCCCTGGTAGATGATTTCGTTTTGCTGGTTTAGGATTCCGTAAATTCGTGTTGGAGGAATCCCTAAGTCCGCACATTTGCTCCGGTCGATTTCAATATTAATGCATTCCGTGCGGATACCGAACAAGTTGATTTTTCGAACATCCTGAACCAGCATGATTTCCCGTTTTATGAATTCCACATATTTTTCCAGCTCCGCATTGGAAAATCCGTCACCAGTTAAGGCCAGAAAAATGCCATACACATCACTGTAATCGTCATACACGGTTGATGGTCCCGCACCAGAAGGCAGTTCGGACTGCACCCGGCTAACTTTTCGCCGGAGAATGTCCCATAGCTGCTGGACCTTGTCGGTTCTGTTGTATTCCTGAAGATCAACGAACACCATGGACACACCGGCGCGTGACGTGGAATAGATGGTTTTGACTTCATCGGCCGCCTGGACTGCTTCCTCAATGACCCGGGTTACCTGCTGTTCTACTTCATGGGGGGATGCCCCCGGGTATGGGGTGACAACCAAAGCGGTTTTAATGGTAAACACCGGATCGGCCAGCTTGCCGATATGAAAATAAGCCATTACCCCGCCCGCAACCACCAGAAAAAGCGTAAACAGGGTAATAACACGGTTTTTTAATGCAAAGTCGGAAAGATTCATTTATTTTATATTCTCCTGCGAAATCGTTTCACGATTGATATTTTTTCGGAACTATCATTATTCATTATAGTTCATTCCCGACATTGCTTTGGCTCTGCGATGTCAGCAGCCGGATTTTTCGGTCTTCGGTCAGAGAATTGACCCCGGCAACAACCATCCACTGGCCGGCGGAAATATCTCCGGAAATGTCAAGTTTGCCGCCTTTAGAAAATCCGTGGATACTGACCGGTTTTTTGGTGAGGCTTCCGGTCTCCGGATCGGCAATCCAGGTAAAGCTTTGGCGGTTGGAATCATTGCCCACGGCAGCGACTGGAACGCTAAAGAAACGATCCTGATCGTGAGTTGCAATATTGATTGTTACTTCAGCCGCCATGCCCGGTCGGATCAGCGCACTCCCGTCCTGAACAATGGTCAAGATCAACGGATAGCTCCTGTTGGAAGCATTCGGTTTTTTGCCAATTTCCTTAAAGCGGGCTTTAAATGCCGTGCTCGGCAACGCTGCAAATTCGCAGGTGTATGATTCAAAATAATCGATATTCGGCAGCATATCTTCAGGAAGGGCTATTTCAATTTCCACTGCGGAAAGATCCATCAGGGAAATTATGGGTTGGCCTACAGCAACGATCTCATAATTTTCTACAAATTCTTTATCCACATAACCGGAGAACGGCGCATGCAGGATCGCGTCTTTTAAGGCATTTCCGGCATCTTCAAGGCTTTTCAAGTCTGTACGGACCTGTGCTTCAGCCATTTCAAATATTACCTTAACTTGATCATACTTGGCTTTGGCAGCGGCATTTTCCTTAATTAATTGTTCGTATCTTTTATACTGAAGTCGGCTTTCCACCAGTTGGGCATTGGATGCATCCAGTCGGGCCTCCAGTGTATTGATCCGAACAATAAAATCCCGGGGATCTATCCTGGCAATACTGCTGTTACGTTCAAAATACCGACCGGTTTCTGCATTCAGATTGATCAACGGACCGCCTACACGGAAGGAAAGTTCCGTATCCTGCAGTGCCTTTGCTGTTCCCGGAAAGATCCGGGTCACGTAACCGTTATGGGATTGAAGTTGAATCGCTTTTACCGGACGGGCTATAGATCTGGTTCCTTCTGCAATGGCATCCCCGTTATTTGAGCTACATGAACATAAAAAAATTAACATCAGCGCCAATAGTGCCGGTAATTCTATTTGTGTAAGAGTATTGCTGCACTTCATTGATTTTTTATCCTCTCTCTAAATTGCCGGTTGTTTACTTTTTTATTGTTTCAACGGGATCCCACCGTTCATGATTTACCATTCCGATCATGCGCAATGCTTCAATCAGATGCGCTGCCTGAGTTAAAATTCTTTTGTTTGCCGAAGGATTCAGAAAGGCCAGATGAATCAACCAGTCGTTTTCAACATAAGTATTTTTCCACAAGGCAATATGGGCCTCATGATCCGCAATATCGTTTAAGCTTTCCTTAAACTGCTGAAACAAGATGTTGACCTGATGGCTGTCAGACAGATTAAAAAGTCGGATTCGTACCATTTCCAAATGATTCACTTATTTCTCCATTTTTTCCAGTATTTGACAGTCTGCTTAAAAATTGATCGTACCTACCAATAAGGTGTAAAAATTCAAATTTTATCTTATTAATAGTATTGCTAAAAGTGTGCCAATTTTAAAATCGTTTAATTCCAGTTAGTTATATTTTGCATAAATTATAAATTCCATATATGGAATAAAAAGATTCCGTATATGATATTTTTATGATAGTAATTCCGTATATGGAACTTTAAGGGAGGGGATTATGAAGTCAAAAGATATGGCATTTTTCCATGAAGGCACCATGCGAATCTGCGGAAGCCTTGATATTGATGAAGTATTACAGGATTGCCTGGCATTTATAAAAAAATATATGCCCGCCATCGGTATCCAGCTTTGTGTTTATGAAGAAGAGCTACAAGGAGTGCGAATGGTCGGTATTGAATCGGATATTGAATTAAAAACATTTAATACAGTCATTCCATTATCGGAAGCAGCTATTGCGATCATAGAAGACGAGCATGACAAAATTATGAAACTGGATAATGTATTTGACAATCCGATTGCCCGGGATGTCTGTATGGCCATAGGGTTAAAGGATTTATCAAGTGTTGCCTTGCGCCTTCAGGTAAAAGATGCGGGCATAGGAGTGGTGGTGGTTATTGCAAAACATCCAAACCGGTTTACAGATGATCATGCCAGGCTTCTGGCGCTGCTCCATGATCCGTTTGCCATTGCCATGTCCAATACACTGCGGTTTATGGAAGTTGTCCGTCTGAAAAGCCTGCTCCAGGATGACAATAAATATTTGAATCGGGAACTGCATCATATATCCGGTGATGAGATCGTCGGTGAGAACTTCGGTCTGAAAAATGTCATGGAACAAGTTCACCAGGTCGCCTCCCTAAACAGTCAGGTGTTGTTATTGGGAGAAACAGGGGTGGGCAAGGAGGTGATTGCCAATGCCATTCATTATTCATCCCCCCGTAGAGACGGTCCCCTGATAAAGGTGAACTGTGGTGCTATTCCCGAAAGTTTGATCGATAGCGAGCTGTTTGGTCATGAAAAGGGAGCATTTACGGGTGCCCTGGAACGCAAACGCGGGCGATTTGAACGGGCGCATACCGGTACTATTTTTTTAGATGAGATCGGAGAATTACCTCTGGCAGCCCAGGTTCGGCTTCTCCGTGTTTTGGAAACCCGTGAAGTGGAACGGGTCGGCGGCAGCGATACGATTGCAGTGGATGTACGCATTATTGCCGCCACCAACCGAAATCTTCCGGAAATGGTGCGGATAAAAGAATTCCGTGAAGACCTTTGGTTCCGACTCAATGTTTTTCCCATCATCATTCCGCCTTTGAGGCATCGCAAGGAAGATATTCCGGCTTTAGTAAATTATTTTGTTGAACGCAAAACCCGGGAAATGAAACTCAAATATCGCCCGGTTCCTGCCCCCAAAGAAATGGAAAGGCTCCAGCATTATGCCTGGCCGGGCAATGTCAGGGAACTGGAAAATACCGTAGAGCGTGAACTGATCAGGCATCAGTTACAAAGTGCAGGCCAACCGCTTAGGTTTCAGGACTTTGAAAATATGCCGGGAGCGAAATCTAAGCCTGAATCATTAGAATCGCAGCCTTTCGCAGAAGAATTGTTGAATCTGGATGAAATGAACCGGGCTCATATCCAAAAGGTCATGAAAAAAACAAATGGAAAAATCCAGGGTAAAGACGGCGCGGCCGACTTACTCGGTATCCACTCCAGCACTTTAAGGCATCGATTGATAAAATTAGAAATCCCATTTGGAAAAAATCAAAAACTTTAATATTTCAAAAGAGTATCTAATATAAGCAGCTCTTGACTAAAGCCATTAATGCGTTTCTATTCTTCCATTTATATATTTTATTAGGATATTAAATATGTAGCCTTGTGTTGAAACACACCAAGGTTATGGTTCCTGAGAACATCATTAAATAGAAGCTTGGAATATCAAAAAGTATTTTCAAGAATTGGAATTCAAAGAATCCAGTTTTTGCCAGAAGTTCTCACCAGCAAAACCCAGCCCTCCATTGAAGAATACAATAGCTATGCCTTTCCTTTAACCCGAATGGCAATATCAAAATCTTGTGGTTTCATCCTTTTTAGAAAAACTCCTGATAGCCTGAAAATATATCAGCTTTTGGCCTTGAGCATCGTTTCGGCCATATGTAGGGGAGGGCTTTATGCCCTCCTGAAAATTGAGTATGACGAAGGTGTGAGTTATTCTCATCTCTGGATACCGCGCTATAGAAAAAATGGGCGGGGATAAACCCCGCACCCTACGGAAAA
>JAQIBZ010000580.1 GCA_027858815.1 Desulfobacteraceae bacterium | reverse complement strand
TCAATCAATGACGTCAGGGGTGCCTGAATCTGATACCGGGCGCGTTGTTTTTTATGAACCAGCATTTAATGAATACCCTTTTCCTACTTCTGATCCAGTTCTGTCATAAATCTCACTGCCCCATCATTGAGGCGGGCTTCATATTTGTCCACACGTGCAAACAGGTAACTATGGGCCACCATGGTCGGAAGTGCCACCGCCAGACCCAGCGCAGTTGTCAGCATGGCTTCCCAGATACCACCGGCTAAAACTGCCGAGTTCACCTTGCCGCCCATTTGCTGAATAACCATAAACGCTTTGATCATTCCCATCACAGTTCCAAGCAGTCCCAGCAAAGGAGCAATATTGCCGATTGTTGCAAGTGCCTGGAGATAAGATGAAAGCCCCCTTACTTCTTTTTCCGTGGCATGCACGATGACCGTCTCCAGTGTCTCCCGGTCCCGATCCCTGAACCGAATAGCCTGGGCCAGTACACGGCCCATAGGAGAATTACTATTGATCGCTTTTCCATGAGCCGCCGTTACATCACCCGTTCTCAACAGGCGAATTATCTTATCCGCCAACCCGGCTCCCCGGCTACGCATCAGTGAAAAGCGTATCATTCGTTCAATAAAAATTGCCAGGGCCAGCACTGAACATAAAAAAATCGGTACAACGAGCACACCGCCCTTTGCCAGAAATTCCAACATGAAATCAACCTCCAGTTATCGTATTGAATCCGCTTCTGTAAAATCTTCTTTAATATCAGGAATGCCATCAAAATTTAAATCCTTTGAGCGCCGGATCATCTCCTCCGCCGCCCCGAATTCTTCCCATACATCCGGCTTGCCGTCATGATTAGTGTCTTCGCGAACATTTGTCAAACGGTTGGCAACATAAATATACCAGACATCCGTCCGGCCATCGCCATCCGCATCTTTTTCAGCACGGACCGGCACTGTTGATTCATCATAATACCATACCATGTTCAAACATCCGGCACCATCAACCGCTTCTTCACTTTTTATCATTTGCCCGTTGTGATCATAGTATTCGCGAAAATCAATTCGACCGTCACCATTTTCATCAACATCTTTTCTTGCGAGCGCTTCAGCGATATAAAAAAAGATTGAATCCGCATGGCTGTCTTCATCTGAATCAAGTTCCACGATGACCGTCCAACCATCTTCTTCAAATCGTTGGGTGATTTCAAAAAAATCGTTAAAATCATCATCTTTAATCATCCGCTGTTTATTACCGTTGGCATAAAATATCTTCAAATCCGGCTTACCGTCATGATTCCTGTCTGTTTCAAAACATTCCAAAATGTTGTTATTAAAATACTGCCATTGATCCGGAACATTATTTCCATTTGTATCCAAAATAATTTTCACTGGGTTTTCATTTTTATCAAAAAATACGGTGCGCTCCATGATACCATCACAATCCGAATCCTGATTACATTGCACTTTTTTCCCATTTTCATACCGGGTTTCAATGTCATCAACACCGTCAAAATTGGAATCCCGGGCTTCAATCAATTTCCCGCCATTTTTATATTCAATTATCAGGTCAAACACTGTATCCTGATTTAAATCTTTTTTTTCCATTACAAGCTTGCCATCAATGTATTCCCGCCGGGTTTCAAGATAGCCGTCTGCATCCAGATCATGGCCGGATTTTTGGGGTGCCTGTTTCTGATCATAAAAAATCTCTGATTCCGGCAGCCCATCTCCGTTTTCATCTGTCTTTTTATATATTACCTGTTTATTTTGATAGGTGTTCCAGACATTGACGTTTCCATCACCGGTCTTATCGATCGTTGACGTCGCAAGAATACCTGACGTGTAAAAAAAGTGCTGGTCAAATGATCCGTTTTGATTGGTGTCTTTTTTGATTTCTGAGATTTTTTCGGTTTCATCAAACAGGATCACATAGATCACCTGGCCTTTAGTATCCAGTTTTTCCTGGGCGCTACGGCGGTCTTTTGCAAAATAATTCCGGATATCCAAAGTCCTGTCACCATTGGTATCTTTTTCCGTTCGAATCAGATGGCCGTTTTCGTAATATTGAACAAATTCCATATGACCGTCTGCGTCTTTGTCGATTTCAAGCTTTATCATGTTTCCATCCGCATCGACATATGCGACCTGATCGATGATACTGTCATTATCTATATCGCGTTTGATTATTTTCTCTGAAGCAGACGAGACGCCTGAAAAACAGACCAGAAAAATAAATAATATGATAACCAAAAGATCCGGCACCATCTTATAAAATGACTTTTGTTTCTTTCCAACCAACCGTTTTCATCTCCATAATTAATTGATGGCTTACGAGGGACTAATTTACACTGTTAACCAGAACAGGGAAAATGCGTGAATGTGCCTGATCCTTTGTATCAATTATAATTAATTTGACAATATAATGCCCTTCAACACCGGCATATTCGAGGTTACTGCTATCAAACCAAAAATCAGACAGATCTTTACTTAATCCATAGACCTTCTCTTTAAAAGCAGGCAGCTTATTACCTCTTGGACCGCTCACCTCAATTTTGACTTCCTTCAACCCGACATCATCTCTCGCAACCCCTCTGAAATAGGCCTTGTCGGGATATGTTACTAAATTCGGCAGTGTGGCATTTTCATATTCAGGGGGAATATCTTCTTGTGAAACAATCATATCACTATAAATAAAGCCAGCCACATCATAACGTTTACTTCTGCCCTCTCTGATGGCTTTTGACGTTTCAGGAAAATAAGTATAGCGGATATTACAGTCAATCAATTCATCACGATCCCAGTTTGACTCACACACCGTTAACGTATACGTTTCGTCAGCGTTTCGTTTCCAGTCTGAGACGACCGCCACATGACCAAGCTGCAACGTCCCCTTATCCATAATAAGGATCGATTTTTTTTCCGGCAAACTGCCTTTTCCATACCCCAGATCCCAGGTGTCCCAGGCATGATACGCACCGCAGTCCGCATATATGCAAAGTCCCGGCATTAAATCATACCGTCCGCCAAAAAAAGTCCTTACATAATTGACGCACTGTCCACCGTACAGATCCTGTTGACAACTGGATTGTGAAGGAACGGAGATAAAAAAAGTTTTGGAAACGATCTGGTTGGCACTATCCTTAACAGCCAGAACGACTTCATAATCGACGTTCTTATCTTTATGCAAGCCATCAATACCATCAATACAAAACTCTGACAAATCTATACGGCGACCGGAAATCGGCTCATTAAAAACTTCAAAACCGGAGCCGGATGGCGTTCGTACCACGACCTTGATGTTTTTAAGCCGGGTGTCGTCTTTTACAAATCCTTTAAAACAAATCCTTTCAGACGGGTTGACCGCATCCGAAAGATCAACCGACTGAAAGGAAGGGCCCCTATCAACCCCTGGAATAATTACCGGCAATGCGGAACTTTCAACCGCTGTTTCTGAAATATCTTCCGGTTTCCAAAAGTCTTTTCCAAAAAGTAGCGAGGATAAAATTGGCATAAAAGAAAAACCCTGCGGCATTAAACTGATACCAAACAAGGGGAGAGTAAAAATTGTCTTCTTTATACTTTTATTCAGTGCACCAGACGCTATCTGATCGGTTTGTTGTGTGTCATATCTATAGCGATCAATAACACATGTGTTGCTAAAAAATGGCTCAGCGGTGTTCGCCGAGGCATATGATTTATCAATAAAACTGAATATCAGCATAAGAGCGACAACAGCTGTGACATAGACGCTGCGCTTATATTCAAAAATGTTTTGTTCTTGTCTCACTTCTTTAAATACTCCAAAATGATAATATATTATAACCATACTCTCATAATATAATAATCATCACAAAAAAAACCACAAAAGCAGAGAAAAAATCAATATTCTTTTGCTTTTGTGGTTTTTTAGGGTCGCAGGAAAAATATTTTGTCCCGAATGGCGAAGGATTTTGGTCCCGCATTCAAGGCGTGATGAAGCGTGCATATCGGGATATGTGAGCTTTATCGCAACAAAGAAGGCGGGCCAAAAGACCAGCAAGATGGGATAAAACATCTTTTCTGTGGCCCTAAATACAATTATGTCTTAGATGGTATCCCTAACCCGGCTTTCTCACGGGGTAGTTAACCTTTCCGGATTATGTTTGATAAACTCACAAAAAGTCGATTTCTGATGGCAAAGAAAAAAGTCCCAAATTCGAGGCGCGCAAATACTGAGTGATGATTTGTACTTAGCGTACCATGAAGAAACGAAGGATGCAGCGCAACAAAGAATTTGGACTTTTTATGAAGCCATCATTTTTCCAGATCCCGCAATCCAAGGGGCTTACCCAATATTTCCGACCAAACCACCGCATTTCTCAGATCTTGTCTGGTCATCTCTCGGGGTATATTAATTGTTCCGGACACAGAGGCGACTTCGTCATGTTTTACAGCGGGCATTTTCCCTTGAGCCCTGCGTTTTTCCTCAAATTCCCGATAGCTTCTTTCGGGTGCCTTAACCAATTTTTTCCGGGCCGCATTCGCCTGTTTTAATTTCAACTCCCCGTTTAAAATCTGATATTTATGCTGTTCACCGCAACTATCACAGTAAACCAGACCACTTTGCCTGCCGGTTCCCATATCCGTGATTTCTTTCATGAACTCATTACACCGCATACATTCCGGTCGAAATTTCGCTTTTTTTATAATTAAGTCCGTGTGTATAACCGGCTGCTTGGACGGCCTGGTTTCTTTTGCCTTTTCAGGACTTTTTTCCGTGATTATATCTTCCCATCCGGTGGGATGCTTCCCTGTTGGATGCTTCAGGGGCTTACCTGCGGACTCCGGTTCCCCCTGGTTTTCCATCTGCTTCCGGGCCTCTTCCAGCATTTGCTCCAGCACATTCTTCCACCCGGTTTTTTTCACGGGTTGTGCACCGTCTTTTTCATTTCCGGAAGTCGGCTTACCGGCTTTCTTCATGGCTTTCATAATATTGGAAACAATAATAACTACAAAAACAATGAAAAATATTATATCACCAAAGTCCATGATATTCCTTTCATTATTTCTTATCCGGCGGAGTCGTCCCCTTACTATCTTTTGGTCCGCCAATGGTATCCCGCATCTGGGTATCTGCCTGAATATTGCGCATTCTCAAATAATCCATAACACCTAAGTTGCCCTGACGGAAAGCATCTGCCATGGCCAAGGGCACCTCTGCCTCTGCCTCAACGACTTTTGCCCGCATCTCCTGCACCCTTGCCTTCATCTCTTGTTCTACTGCAAAGGCCATTGCCCGGCGTTCTTCGGCTTTTGCCTGAGCGATTATTTTGTCAGCTTCGGCCCGGTCTGTTGCCAGGACAGCACCGATATTTTTGCCAACATCGACGTCAGCGATATCAATGGACAGAATTTCAAATGCCGTGCCGGCATCCAGTCCTTTTTCAAGCACCCGTTTGGAAATGTTATCCGGATTTTCAAGCACCCCTTTATGACTGTCCGCCGAACCGATGGAACTGACAATTCCTTCACCAACACGGGCGAGGATGGTCTCTTCTCCGGCACCACCAACCAGTCGATCCAGATTAGCCCGAACCGTAACCCTCGACAATGCTTTCAACTGGATACCGTCTTTGGCCATTGCCGCGACCAGCGGCGTTTCAATCACTTTAGGATTTACGCTCATCTGGACAGCTTCCAGAACATTCCTGCCCGCCAGATCAATCGCTGCCGCCCGGTTAAATTTCAATTCAATATTGGCCTTATCCGCCGCAATCAGCGCCTGAACCACCCGCATCACATCGCCACCGGCAAGATAATGAGACTCCAGGTCATCGGTTGTTATCACATCAAGTCCGGCTTTCACTGCCATAATTTTTGAATTAACAATAAGGTTGGGCGGGACTTTTCGAAACCGCATAAAAATAATATTAAACAAAGCAACCCGGGCACCGGATACCAGTGCCTGCATCCACAGGGAAATTGCTGATCCGACAAAATATAACAATATGACACCCGCAATACCCAAAAGGATGAAAACGATGGATGAAAATCCCATTTCAATACTCCTTATTTATTGATTAAAGGTTTAGTTTATTTATCTTTCAGCGTGTTTAACCACAACCCGATTTTGTACGTTGAATTGATAGATATTAAAAACAACGCCGAAGTTGGACTTTTTAAGAAGCCATTTACACCTGCTTCACCACAACCCGGTTTCCTTCCACTGCCAAAACAACAATCTTTGTCCCTTTGTCAAGATACTCGCCCCGACTCACCACATCCACCCGTCGGTTATTTATCACAGCCGTTCCGGCCGGCCGAAGATCTGTGACAGCTTCTCCTGAAAGCCCCATAAATTCAATCAGCTCCTCTGATTGAGAGGAAAAGCCATTGGTTTTTGAAAGCGAGGTTTTCAACGTTGCCGGTGATTTGGATAGCAGTTTGATGCCAACAAATAACACAATCGGAAACATGATAATATCAGCAATGACAAACACCATCCCGACAAACGTCGAAATTGTGGTGAAAACCAGATACAACGAATATCCCATCAAACTGACGGTTATAATACCCAGAATACCGCCGGAAGGAATTATAATCTCCGCAATCAGCACAACCACGCCAATCAACTGCAATATCACCGGAAGAATTAATGAGCCAATCATTAGTCGTTTATCCTTGTTTCAATATTCTGGGATACAATAATTCGATTTCCCTTTATGGCTGAAACTACAATTGATGTCCCTTTTTCGATGAATTCACTTTCAGTGACAACATCGAACAGATCATCGTTGATATCCGCTTTTCCAGACGGCCGGAGATACGTTTTCGCGACACCTCTGTCTCCGGTTTTAATTTTAGTGGTTTCAGGTGAATCTGCATGGGCATCTTTTAAATCTGCCATTAAAAAAGGCCCTTTTCTACCGATTGAAAATCGGGGGAGAATATACCGCATAAAGAACAAGGTAAACATAAACGCGAAGATATAAGATGTTAAAACTACAGAAATATTATGCATTAACAGATCGGCCTCCCAGGGAATCGACGGATCCGGGAGAACAAACCCCTGAAGTGATAATATCAGCCCCACGGCCAGACACACGACGCCGGCAATACCGGCAATACCAAAACCGGGCAGGACAAATACTTCCATGCCCATTAAAATAATACCAAAACCGAGCAAGATAAGCTCCATATAATCGGCAAGTCCCACCATATACTGGTTTAAAAAAACAATAGCAAGGCAGATAATACCGATAATGCCCGGCACGCCAAATCCCGGGGCTTTCATTTCCATATACAGTGCTGCCAGGCCGATCATCATGAGAATGGGCGCAATTTTGCCGATAAAGCGTACCATGGTTTCGGACCAGCTCTGCTCGATATGAATCACTTCATAATTCTCAAATCCCATTTGCTTCAGCATATCATCGATGTTGCCCGCCGTCATTGATGAAAAACCGAGTTCCTGGGCTTCTTCAGCATGCATGGTCAGCAGCTCCCCTTTCTCAACAATGGTCTTTTTCGACGTAATCTTCTTTTTTTCTCCATCCGTCAGGTCGTCATAATCACTGGCATCCATTAAAACCTTATTGCCTTCGATCTCGATTTCAAAAATTTCCTTGTCCATGGAGACCATGGCTTCGGCCAGTTTCACGGGATACCCGTTTCTTTTCGCCAAAGCCCTGAATTTTGCGCGAATGGGCGACTGAAATTTCTCCCCCAGCATTTCCGGACCTTCCTTGGAGTAGGAAATTGGGGCGCAGTCACCAATGGTGGTTACCGGTGCCATGACCAGATCACCGCAGGAAAGCGCAATCAGCGCACCGGCGGATATGGCTTTTTTCCCCACAAAAGCAATGGATTTTTCTTTAGGAATTTTCAAAAAGGTATCAACGATTTCAAGAGCGGAATCCACACGGCCCCCGAACGTATCAATATTCGCCACCACAATGGCGTTTGGATCGTCGGATATATCCTGGTACGCCCGTTCCATAAAGGCTGCCATACCCGGATCAACTTCACCGGATACCGAAATAACATACACGGATTGCTTTACTTCTGACACGTCGGGAGCGGCAAAATTGACAGCAGCAAAGAACAAAACGGCTGAAAAAACAAGCATGAACAGGAAAATCCGGCCCAACGGTTTTGGCCTGGCGTTAAAAAGACGTCTCATGAAAAAGGCCCTATTGTTTCAGAAGGTTATAATTTTGAACATTATTAAAACTACTATGCCCGTAAATTACTGTCAAGCCTAAACAGGATTTTAACGAAGCCATCCTGCTTGACTTTCGCCTGATCATAGTCTAACATTGATTCATAATAACCGTAGGGGGTTAGATTGAAAATCACAGATCACCTGAAAAAAGAAAACATTTTTTTAAATGTTACGCTGGATAATAAACCGGATGTATTGAAATACATTTCCAATGCCTGCGCGACCAACGGCATCATCAACGATCCGGAATTGTTATATAATGGCCTTATTGCCCGGGAAGAGACAATGAGCACCGGTGTGGGCGGCGGCATCGCGTTTCCGCATACGACAAATCCGGAAACCCACAATGCCAGTGTAATATTGATCCGGCTTGCAAAACCGATTGATTTTGAATCCCTTGACCTTCAGCCGGTGAACATTATTATCGGGTTGATCTTTCCGGCATCAGACCCTGGCATTCATGTACGCATGTTGGCCCGCGTTTCCCGCCTGTGCCAGAATCCCGACTTTTTGGATGCCATCAAACAGGCCGAAGATACTGATCAGCTTATTGAACAGATCAGCATCATTGAAAATGGAACAGGATTCCATTAAAACAGCATTTTTTTTGCCATTAACTCTGACAAACTGGTAAAAAGTCATATTTAGATGGCAAAGTATAAAAGTCAACCAATCTCATAAAATTGGCAAGGCGCGCAAATCCTGAGTAATGATTAGTACACGTAGTACCATGAAGCAACGAGGGATGCAGCGCAACGCAGAATTTGGGCTTTTTACGAAGCCATAAACCTTTTTGCCATAAGGCTGAACAACCGTGTACCTTCTCTTTGCTGTTATTGAAAATGAAGATCTTTTAGACGATCTGATCACCGGCTGGATGGATCTTGGGGTGGGCGGTGCAACAGTGATCGAAACCACCGGCGCACTTCAGCTGATCACCCAGCATATCCCCATATTTGCGGGACTTCGCAGCCTGACCAGCGGCGGCGGTCGTCATAATAAAACCATTTTCACTGCCATTCAATCAGATGAACTCCTGGAATCCGCTGTTTCTTTTCTTGAAAACCTCTGCAAAAAAGAAGAAAAATCCCACCAGGGGGTATATTTTGTAACACCGCTTACCCACTTCGGACGTCTGGGCTTCAATTCCGATAAATAACCCCCAACATTGCACAGTTTCCGGCAAGGCTGAAAATTATTATGAAAAAAAAACAAGTTTTATCCAACTGATCCAATTGTCGGGAATTATCATTATCATAGCGATTGGTGGATGCATTGTTGCTTTTGATATTATTGACGGCTTCGTAAAAAGTCCAAATTCTGCGTTGCGCTGCATTCTTCGTTTCTTCAAAGTACGCTAAGTACGAATCATCACTCAGAATTTGCGCGCCTTGAATTTGAACTTTTATACTTTGCCGTCGGAATTCGACTTTTTACGAGACTATCATTATTGGCTCTTATCAAGATTTCGATTTCCACGCCGATCAAATGCGCTCTGATTACATTTCCCGACAAAAAGAGATGATCAAACGTGAGATCATCTAACCATAAATGAAAAAGCAAAATTTATAATTGACGTCCTTTGATCATGTGTTACATTATTAATCAGTAAACGCTGTTCCGGTTTCTAAACCTATTTTCGATCTGGCATAAAACGGAGACTGCATAAATGAGAACGAATTACTGGCCGGATGAGTATATAGAAAAACGACGCACTGCCGAAGAAGCCATGCAGATGATCCGTTCCGGCCAAAGGGTTTTTTTCGGCTCGTCCTGCGCCGAACCCCAGCACCTTGCCAACATTCTTCTTCAGATGGCGGATCATTTTTCCGACCTTGAAATCGTCAGACTCATGAGCCTGGCTGACTCCCCGATTACCAAACTGGCCAATGAAAACCCTTACGGCAATTTCAACATCCGGAATATCTATCACGGGTCTGCAGCAGCCACACATCTTGCTTCCAGCAAACCGTATATCACGCCCATAAACATTTCCGCCGTCCCGGGCCTGTTTTTAAAGCACCAACTGCCGCTCAATGCCGCGTTTGTTCAGACATCACCGCCGGATGACTTCGGGTGGATGAGCCTAGGTATTTCAGTGGATGTCTGTCTGGCTGCCATCCAGTCGGCCGATCTGGTCGTTGCCCAGGTGAACCCAAAAATGCCGAGGGTTCTGGGGCAGAGTTTTGTTCATGTCAACGATGTGGATATCGTGGTGGAAAAAGAAGAAGACCTGCTCACCATTGACGACCTGCCGGAATTTGAGACTGCCCATAAAATTGCCAGAATGGTTGCCAACCTCATTGAAGACGGTTCCACCTTTCAATTGGGGTTGGGAGCTACTCCCAAGGCAATCCTGCTGGCTCTGGCAGATAAAAACGACCTGGGTGTGCATACCCAGTTTATCATCGACGGCATCATGGATCTGGTTGCTGTCGGTGTCATCAACAACAAGTATAAAGACATCCATAATGGGAAACTGGTGGCCAGCAATGCGGTGGGCTCAACAAATCTATACGAGTTTATTCATGACAACCCGTCCATTGAATTCTACCCTTCGGACTATGTGAACAACCCTGGCATTATTTGTCAAAACAGCAAAATGACGTCCGTCAACATGGTCATGGAGATGGACCTCACCGGCCAGGCTGCGGTTGATGCCCTGCCCCATAATTATTTCGCCGGCGTTTCCAGCATGATCGATTTTGTCCGGGGATCAGCCCAGTGCCCCAACGGCAAATCCATTCTGCTGATTCCGTCAACATCCTTTGACGGCGATGAGACCAGAATCGTCAGCGCCATGGACAGCGGCGGCGTGGTAATCCCCAGGGGAGACGTTTCCTATGTGGTCAGCGAATTCGGTGCGGTCAATCTTTTTGGAAAAAACCTCCAGGAACGGGCAACTGCCATGATCAGCCTGGCCCATCCGAAATTCCGGGATGAACTCTTTTCCAAAGCCAAAGAACTCGGTTTGATGAGCCATGGGAGACATTTGAGTGATTCATTGAAAAGTGTGTATCCTGCCGGTCTTGAAGAAATCAGAAAATACGGAGACCAGACGGTTCAGTTAAGACCTGCCAAACCAGTGGATGAACGGCGAATCCAGGAACATTTTTACAACCTGGATAAAAAAGACGTGGTTGCACGGTTTTTCCATGAGAAGACCAGCTTCTTACGAGACGATGTTGAAAGCATGTTTGAAACCGATTATATTAAAAACCTGACCATTCTCGCTGTCACCGGGGAATTCGGGTTTGGTGAAGTTATTGGAATCGGTGCCTACATGATTGAATCCAAAAAAAATATCGCTGAAGTCGCCTTTTCCGTTTCCAAAAAATGGCAGGGCAAGGGGATTGCCTCAGCGCTTCTTTTAAAACTGGCTCAGGCGGCAAAGGACAACGGAATATCCGGACTCGTAGCGTATACCTCTCCGTCAAATTCGAGCATGATCAAACTTTTTAAGAAGCTGTCCTCTCCGGTTAAATCATCACTGGATGACGGTATGATAATTTTAAAATGTAATTTTGAAAAAACAGAGTAAGGAGGGACAATAAATGACTGAACATCCGAAATTTTATGACGCGCACCTCGCAGATTATCAGAAGGTGGCTTATATCAACAGCAAGGAGCAATACGAAGAAATCTACCGGCGTTCTGTTGACCATCCGGAAGATTTCTGGGCGGAGCAGGCCAGAAAATACCTTTCCTGGGATAAGGAATGGGATTCTGTTTTAAATTATGATTTCAACGAAGCCAAAATCGAATGGTTCGGCAATGGCAAGCTCAATGCCTCTTATAACTGCCTTGACCGGCACATGGACACGATCAAGGATAAAATCGCATACTACTGGGAAGGCGACCGGCCGGAAGATTCTGAAACTTACACCTACGGCGACCTCTATGAAAAAGTCAACAAATTCGCCGCTGTTTTAAAATCCAGAGGCGTCCAAAAAGGCGACCGGGTCATTATCTATCTTCCCATGATCATCGAGCTGCCGGTATCCCTGCTGGCCTGCGCCAGAATCGGCGCAATTCACAGCGTGGTTTTCGGCGGATTCAGCGCAGAAGCCATCGCCAACCGGATTAAGGACTGTGACGCCAAGCTGGTGATTACAGCAGACGGCGGATATCGCGGTGCCAAGCCGGTGCCACTGAAAGGCAACGTCGATGCAGCAATAAAAAGCTGCCCGAACGTAGAAACCGTGGTTGTTGTCAACCGCACCAATGCCGACATTGCCCTGGATACATCCAAAGAGATCTGGTGGCACGAGGCAGTTGCGGATCCCTCACTACCGGACTATGTTGAACCCGAATCAATGGATGCGGAAGATCCCCTGTTTATTCTTTATACCAGCGGCAGTACGGGAAAACCCAAAGGTGTTGTTCATACCCATGGCGGATATCTCCTGTATGCGGCCATCACCACGGAACTGGTCTTTGACCTGAAAAAAGACGAGGTCTTCTGGTGTACGGCAGACATCGGCTGGATTACCGGTCACAGCTATATTGTATATGGCCCGCTGATTAACGGACTGAGCAGCGTCATGTTTGAAGGGGTGCCGAGCTACCCGGATTTTGACCGATTCTGGGCCATTGTCAGCAAATACAAAGTGAATAAGTTCTACACCGCGCCCACTGCGATCCGGGCACTGGCCAAGGAAGGCGAGTCCCATGTTCAGAAGCACGACATCTCCTGCCTGAAACTTTTAGGCACCGTCGGGGAACCCATTAACCCGGAAGCCTGGAGATGGTATTATCATCATGTCGGCAGAGACTGGTGTCCCATTGTTGATACCTGGTGGCAGACCGAAACCGGCGGACACATGCTCACTCCGCTGCCGGGCGTGTCCCCCATTAAACCCGGCTCATGCTCCGCACCGTTCTTCGGAGTGGACCCGATTATCATTGATGATACAGGTGATGAAGTCAAATTCCCGAATGAAGAAGGACTTTTGTGCATCCGAAAACCCTGGCCGGGAATGGCAAGAACCGTATACGGTGATCATGAACGCTTCCGTGAAACCTATTTCAGCCAGGCACCGGGAATGTATTTTACCGGTGACGGGGCTAAAAAAGACGAGGACGGGTATTTCTGGATTATCGGCCGCATTGATGACGTGATCAACGTATCCGGCCACCGGATGGGAACCGCTGAAGTCGAATCCGCCCTGGTGCTTCATAAAAAAGTTGCTGAAGCAGCTGTCGTTGGTGTTCCTCACTCCATTAAAGGCCAGGGGATTTATGCCTTTATCATTCTCAAAAGCGGGGCAACCCCGTCTGATGAACTGAAAAAAGAACTGGTCATGCAGGTGAGAAAAGAAATCGGCCCCATTGCCACCATTGATGTGATCCAGTTCACCGAAGGGCTGCCCAAAACCCGAAGCGGTAAAATCATGCGGCGCATTCTGAAAAAAATTGCAGCCGGCAAAATGGATGAACTGGGAGACACCTCCACCATTGCGGATGAATCAGTCATTGATCTGCTGATCGACAACCGGGTGGATGTATCGGAATTGTAAATGGCGTATAAAATTTTACCACAGAGCCCACGGAGAGCACAGAGAAGTTCAACAATATCAATTTTCTTTATATCCTCTGTGATCTCTGTGGTGAATTAATAAGATGCTTAGAGTGGATTAGCGAAGCGTAATACACCGCATGTGGAACGGTGAGCCTGGTTGAGAGAAATGGCGGATTACGCTTCGCTAATCCACCCTACATGATATTTTGTCTCGTTCCCACGGTCCTCCGTGGGAATGCAGACCTGTATGAGTTTCCACGCAGGACTTTGGAAACCAAATGACAAGATAAACATCGAACATCGAACGCCCAACATTGAATTTTGAATAAGGTATTCTGCCTGTTTTTATAAAATAGAAACTGGCAGAGCGAAGCGATTTCATCATTCGATGTTAAACGTTCGATGTTCGATGTTCGATGTTGGACGTTCATCTTTTGGTTGGACCTTCATCTTTTAAAGGAGTTATTCCTGATTGAAAGTCGGCATTGCCCGTGATGTGAGATTTTTAGAACACAAAACCGGTCATTATCACCCGGAGCACCCCAAACGACTGGACTCAATTTACCGGATGCTCGACCAGCAGTTCAAAGACCGCTTAATTCTTGTCCCTTTGTCACCGGCGACCCTTGAACAGATTGAAAGAATCCATACACCGGCCTACATTAAACGAATTTTAAGAACAGCTGAACAGCGAATCACCAGCCTGGCACCGGACACCCCGATCAGCGCGGACAGTTATTTTGCTGCCTGGCTTGCGGCCGGTGCCTGCGTTAACGGTATCGACAGCCTGATGGCTAAAACATGCGATGCGTTTTTTGCATTTGTCCGTCCCCCCGGACACCATGCCCTCCCGGACAAAGCATCCGGATTCTGCATCTTCAACAACGTTGCCATTGCCGCGCAATATGCCATTGATCAATACGCTCTGGAACGGATTCTGGTCATTGACTGGGATATCCATCACGGCAACGGGATTCATGACATTTTTTACGAAAGTCCAAACGTATTGTACGTATCCACTCATGACCTGATGATGTTTCCGTATACCGGCGAGATCGATCAGACCGGCAGCGGCAAAGGCGACGGGTATACGGTCAATATCCCTATTTTACGGGAATTTACAGATGACGACATGATCTATCTGTATCAGGAAATTTTGCGCCCCCTCATATCCGGATACCGGCCCCAGTTGATCATGGTAGCTGCCGGGTTTGATGCCCACATTGACGACCCTATCGGCCGATCCCGCTTAACCGAGGCAACTTACGGCGGCGTGACCCGCTTGCTGAAACAGTTAAGATCATCACCGGAAAACCCGCCCCTGTTTTACACCTTAGAAGGCGGCTATGATCAGCGGGCGCTTGCCGAATCCATCAAAACCATTTTAACGGAATTAATTGGCAGCGATTCTCCCATGCCAACATTGTCCCCGGATCAGGCCGTGACAGATCTTGTCACACAGGTAAAGAAAATTCATTCCCTCTTTGGAGTCCTTAATAATGATTAAAGCAAGAATTCCCGCCCAAAACAAATCCGCCAACTTAAAGTCCTATGAAGACACTTGCCCCTATTTCACATGGGAAGATGTTGAAAAGGAATTTTCCTGGTACGGCCCGGACATTAACACGGACCACGGCACAAACCAAAACTCAGCCCGAATGAATATTATCGCCGAATCCATTGACCGGTGGGCGGCGGATGCGGAACAATGTGCCCATGATGCCCTGGTTTTCTCTAAAGGCGGACATGTGCAGACCTATTCTTATCAACAGTTGAAAATTAAATCCTGCCAGTGGGCGGCAATGCTCAAAGAATACGAATTTAAAGCCGGCGATCGCCTGATCATTCTGCTGCCACCCTGCCCGGAAATATTCTTCGCTATGGCTGCCTGTGCCCGCATGGGCGTTATCTTCTGCCCGGTATTTTCCAGCTCCAGCTTCTATGAGCTGGAAATCCGTCTGGAAAGTACGTCACCAAGGGGAATTCTCACCCTGCCGGATCTTGTGGAAAAAATATCCTATGAATTTGCCGGGCAGATCCAGCATATTTTCCTGACCCAGGGACCGGCTCCGGGATTGTTTCCGAATGAAGTCCTGATTGCCGGAAAACCTGAACAGATGCCATCGGAATTTGAACCGGAAATGCTTCCCGGCGATGCCCCGTTATACCTGATATACACATCCGGTTCCACCCGACCGCCCAAAGGCGTAATCCACACCCACCGGGAAATGACCGGTATGCTGGCATCCGCCCGATGGGTGCTTGATGTCCAGGCCAACGCCGTGCTATGGACCGACGCAGACCCGGCTTGGGTGACAGGAACCGTTTACGGGGCGTTTGCGCCCTGGCTGTGCGGTGTCACCTCTTTTGTCCAGGGAGATCCGTTTACTGCTGCCAACTGGTACTGGACCCTTGAAAAATTCAAAGTGTCCGTCTGGTACACCACACCAAAAATAATCCGTGACCTGACAGAAGCAGGCGACGACCTGCCCTCCCGATATGACCTAAGCGCCTTAAGGCACATTGCGAGTGTTGGTGCACCGCTGATCCCGGATTTGCTTTATTGGGTAAAAGAACACTTAAAATGTATTCCACATGATACCTGGTGGATGACCGAAACAGGGATCATCTGTATCGCCAACCTGCTCTGCAATGACATCAAGCCCGGTTCCATCGGCAAACCTCTGCCCGGGATCAAAGCTGCCATCTTAGATGAAAACGGAAAATCCCTTCCTCCCTTGTCCCTTGGTGAACTGGCGATAAAATGCCCCTGGCCCGGCCTGACCAGCGGATTATGGCAGGACAATGATCGCTTTCAGCGGTATTTTACCGAAGACGGATGGTTTCTCACCGGAGATATTGCCTTAGAAGATGAAGAAGGCTATTTTTATCATCAGGGCAGAAATGACGATCTGTTAAAAGCCGGCGGTGACAAGGTCATCGGTCCGTTTGAAATTGAACAGGTCCTGTGCATCCACCCGTCAGTGGCGGAAGCGGCCGTGATCTCAAAAGGCAGCGAGCCGGGCAAAGGGATCTCCTATTTAAAGGCATTTATCACCCTTAAAAAAGGATACATCCAGTCCACGCGTTTAAACTACGAGATCAAGGCATTTTTAAAGGGCAACCTGGCACCGGATATCATGATCCATGAAATTATCTTTTTAGAAAAACTTCCCAAAACCCGGAGCGGCAAACTTCTGCGTCGGGTTTTGCGGGCAAGAGAACTGGGGATTCCGGGAGGGGAGTCTTTAAACATGCAGGACTAGAAAATAAACATTGAACATCGAATGAACCATGCCTATCCGCTTAACACAGGTCTGTTCAATTAGGCATGATTCAATTGTGGACGAAAAGAATGTCTCATCATAAAAAAATGTAAAGATTTCAATTAAATCCGGTGGAATCGAAAATGTGCAGATACGTAGTTCAAATCTTTAACCTGTGTCAACCGGATAGGCATAGAATGAACATGTCGCTTCGCTCAGTATTATGAACTCGCGGAACTATCATGCAAAAAAGTTGTATTTTCGAGCCTGTGGATGGTAATATCATTCAAAAATAAACGATTTACGTCAAACCGGTGGCTAAATAGACGTCTTATAAGCCTCGTTCAGGACGCATAATAATTGGTTCGCTTGATATAAATCACCAATGAAACCCACTAAACCTTAAATGGAGGTAATAATATGCCAACGCTTCCGCTTGAACAAATGACGGTAAAAGAGAAACTGCAAGTTATGGAAGAGCTTTGGAGTGATCTTTGTTGTAATCAAAACCAGATTCCGGTTCCTCAATGGCACAAAGATATATTGGACAGACGAGAAAAGCTAATCAAGGAAGGAAAGGCAACATTCGTAGACTGGGAAACCGCAAAAAAACGGATAGCTGATAGAATCTCATGAAAATTCAGATCGTTGATCAAGCAGAAGATGATCTTGTTGATGGGTACAATTTCTATAAGGATCAAGCATCTGGACTTGGAATATATTTCCTGGATTGCATTTACTCGGACGTTGAGTCGCTTGTGTTATATGCTGGTATACATCGGATCGTCCACAAAAATTATCGGCGAATGTTGGCGGAAAGATTTCCTTTTGCAATTTATTATACCGTTTCAGGAGATGAGATAAAAATTCATGCGATTATTGACTGCCGCCGAGATCCGGCATGGATCCGAGATCGTCTGAACATTTAGCGCTATTCGTTTAAAAAATTAATCTATGGGGTCTACTCTTGGATCTTGTTGAAATTTCAAATGAGTCAAGGGCAGACTCGTCCTTTAATGGGTGACCCCAAGCACGTCAAACCTCACCCTTTCAACAGAAAAACATGAACATATTTAAAATGGGAGACCGATCATGCCGGAAGCGACCTACAACCAAGTCATATCCGAGATAAAAACATTAAATTTATCAGACCAGCTTCGTCTTTTAGAAGAAATGGCAACGCTGATTCGAAGAAAGACAAGCAAAGCCAAGCCCCGCAGCATTTTGGAGCTAAAAGGAAAAGGCAAGGATATTTGGAAAGGCCTTAATGTAAAAGCATATATTGATGAGGAAAGATCTTCGTGGAATGGATAAACGATTTACATGGAAAAACGTTGATTTTTTGGTATTCTACTTTATCCTTAATACATACAATTTCAGGAGGTGACACATAAAAGCAACGACGGTTCGCATTAATGACGATATGTTAGGACGCATTGACGGTTTGGCAACCACCTTGAGCCGTTCCCGATCCTGGGTGATCAATCAGGCGATTGAACGATTTATTGACTATGAGGAGTGGTTTGTTCAGGAAGTTACAGACGGATTGAAAGAGATAGATCAAGGCAAGATCGCAACAGATGATGATGAGGTCGCCGGATTTGGTAAATGGGGTGTGGATGCGAGTTATACATCAAGAAAATGGCCTGAAACGCTTTAAAGTCATTCAAGGTCGCTCACCACATTAATTAAGTATGGCGTCCCCCGAATTCCAAGCCTCACTGTTTTATCGTAGATATTTCAATAAAATAATCAAAATTATAAAAGGACGGCCTGCTTGTTATGGACACCAAAAAAATCGAAGAATTGAGAGAGATTGCCGGGATAAATCAGATAATCAAGCTATGGAAAGCGACTGGATACAGTTTGAAAGATGAGAGCGGCTCATTACAGTTCGCCTATGCTAAAGGCTGTATAGCGTTTCGTATCAAAAAGTCGCCGCCTCGAATTGTTATTTACTCAGGTAAGAATGAGAAACGGAGAGGGAGTCCGCTAATTAAAGGTGCTATCGAAGCTGATAAGAAAAAACTAAAAGATTATGGGTTTTCTTCGAACACTCCTGACTGGAAAAAAGATCTTACAGGCAAGGAATCTTCCGAATTTTATGTGGAATTTATTAGTTACGCCATAAATGCATGCAAACGGTAGAAGAAATCCATAAGCAATCTTTTATCGAAAACATTTACCAGCAAACAAGTATTTTAGGAGTTTATTATGAAGTGCCCCAAATGTGGCTTTATTAATTCAGAAAATACAGAAGAATGTTTGAAATGCGGCATAGTGTTCAAGAAGTTTAATACCATTGACACTCCCAGCCCCCACACCATAAATCATTATCAAAGCTACACCCTCTTAAAGGCTGGCTTTAATAGGGATTGGCTATGGTAATTTTATATAGACTATATATATAGTCTATATAAAGGGTCTCTTTACAATGTTTCTTTGTGGTGATTGACGTTCTGACCTTGTTGTCAGAGAAAAAATAGGTCAGAAAAATGGGGAAAAATGAAGGGCAAACCGAAAGCGATTTACTCATCCATAGACCTTACTTCCCACGTGTGGAATCTTATTGATGTGATTTAGTTGGACGGTTGGTCCCGAAGTGAATGAAAGATGTGCGTTTATTTTTTAGGAAGCTTCCATTGGTTCCCACAACTCTGACAAATATTAATAGCATTATCTTTAGTTGAAGCGCCAAATATAAGTCCAAGAGGCCCCATAAAAACAAGCCCAAGTACCCCTTTGGAAGCATCATATCCTTCCTTTATGGTTGTTATTGAAATAGAACCACATTTTGCGCATTTAACGGTATGACCTGGTGAATTAACTGATATATTTCTGCGGCCGCCTTTCGTTGGTACTCTGTTGAAATCTGGATTTTCTTTTATGAAATCCCGATCTGCTTTCATCAAAGCCGCCATCTCAGCATTCTTAGCTCTCTTATCTTTCGGAGTGAGAAAGAAGGTAATTAGCAAACAAAAACCATAAATTACCATCGAGACCAGTAAATCAGCAAGCAATCTCAAACCAAAAATAGAATCTAAAGATATATTATAATGCCCAATTACAAATGTATTAAATTTATGAGCTAAAACAGGCACTAATAGTATAAAACCTAATAGACACAACAAGGTAAGTCTTGTAGTGTACCATCTGAGCTCTGTCATTAACGGATTAGGTTTTGTTGATATTTTAGAATCACCTTTAATTTCCTTTGGCCGTTTGTTGTACTTTTTAAAGATTATTCCACACTTTTGGCACTCTTCGGAATTATCAGAGTTCCTAAAATTACATTTTGGGCATTCCTTCATCAATACCTCCAAACGCTTCTAAAGCAGATGCGATATTTAAAGTTTCGCTTATTTTAACAAATTCTCAAAAATAAAACAACTATCTTCCATCATAGTCAACCCTTTCCAAACCCCACACTGTGTGAATCCGGCATCCTGTATATCGTTTAAAAGAAATATGTTTTGTTTTCGGATAACGCCCCCGCCATATCCCTGTTCGTTTTTTCCAACGTCAGCACCAACAGAAACAAACAAAATTCAATCGGTCGTTCATAGACCCTCTCCCCCCGTATCTGCGTTTTACGTCCGAAATCGAGGGACGCCTTACTTATTTCTTGGCGTTTATCTGACAAAACATTGATGCATGAATGATTGAAAACGACAGTATCCCATTATTTTCCAGCAGTGCGGACTATCGATAACGACCTATGCAGAGAACTCAGGGTTACCGCATAAAATTCCCCATATTATTTCAAAACCGGATCAAAAATTTTCACTTTTTCAATAAACTCTGCCATCACCTCATCCTCTCTTGCCAATAGCCAGGTTTCCGGTTTAGCTGCATTACTGCAATAATAAGAATTTCCTCTCCTAAAATCTGATAAATAATTCCATAGGGAAAACGACGAGTTAAAGATCTTCTCGTGTTTTTTGATAGTATTGACCATGCTTATCCGGTTGACACATACGCGCCCCCTTCCCAACGAAGAACCAGGAAGTTGGGAAGGAACGAAGGGGTTCTCTTTGATTCTGGGCATCAGCCATGTCCCTTAGCATCACTGGACGATCCCCGACCTCGCACCATTGTCGGTCGTGCAGAATGGACAACAACAACTTCGAGCTGTATGTGTTAACCGGATAGGCATGGTATTGACCATGCATCAGGGAACCGGAGAATACGTTGAATCGTAGAAAAAATTTCTTTTGCAAAGTCCTTACCAAGTCCTGTTTGGCAATCTTCGTAATAGCCAATCGCTTCATTAAACTCGATTCTTGCAGATGGATGAAAAAAATATTTCATTTCGAAAAACGATCATGAATTTCTTTGAAAACTTCATCCCCGGGAATACTCTTAACCTTGCCGGATTGAATTTCCTCGATTCTTCTCTCAGCTTCTTTTGCCCATAAAGCGTCAATTTCTGACCGTGATGGATGCAAACTATTAAGAAGCCTATCAATAAGATTGGTTTTTAAATCCACCGGCAGCGATTCAGCCATTGATATAAATTCATTTGTATCCATTATGTTGTACCTCCTTTTTGTTAAAAATTTTCATACAATTTGTTATTAAAGTCAAACTTTGAGTTCGGGCTTATGACGTGAATTGAGTAATTAAATAAGGTGTCCCCGGAATTGCGACACCCAATACCTATACTCAGGAATCGCCCCAATCCACTCAACCCCACTATCCTTATATTTCTCGTACCGTTCCATTATTTATTCTTCTCTATTTTTTCTTCCAGCTGCTTGAGTTCTGCCAGATCTTCCTGGTCTGCTTGTTCTGCTTCATGAATTTTGCGTTTTTTATCAAATAGCTGATAAATTTCCCTTACCTTCTCTTCCATGGCCGCATTGCTGATTTTTCCTTTGCCTTTCAGCAACGGCCTTTCATTAAAGGCTAACATCCGATCCACATTGTCGTGCCAGAACTTCATGGTGATGTCGATCCGGTTCTTGGCTCTCAGCTCAGCGGTTTCCAGAAAGATTACGACCAGGCGGTTCAAGGTGTCTATTTCATCTTCACTCAAATAATTTTTAGCGATGAAGATATCCTGTTTTCGAACGACACAGCCCTTCCATGCTGTGAGCGCCATGTTGGGCTTATCCGGATCAGCCCGATCCAGTATGATCTCCGCTGCGGTTTTTCCGGTGACGGCATAGAGCAGCTTGTTCTGGGTTTCGGCAAAGAACATCTGGGTCGCTTTATCGATTTTGTCGTAATCACTGCTCAGGGCAAACAGATCCCGGACCTTCTGGTAAAAACGCTTTTCAGACGCACGGATCTCCCGGATGCGCTCCAGCAGCTCATCAAAATAGTCGGGCCTGCCGTCCGGGTTTTTCAGGCGTTCGTCATCCATGACAAACCCTTTGACCATATACTCTTTCAGGTGGTGGTTGGCCCAGATTCTGAATTGGGTGCCTCTTTTGCTCCGGACCCTGAAACCAATGGCCAAAACCATCTCCAGTGAGTAGAAGGTGACCTTGTAATCCTTACCGTCGGCGGCAGTTGTTAAGTAATCCTTAACAACTAATTTTTCGATTAACTCTCTTTCTTTCAGTATGTTAGATATGTGCATGCTAATATTGGGTACGGAGGTGTCAAAAAGTTTGGCCAGCTGATTTTGATTCATCCAGACCATGCCGTTTTTGGCATAAAGGGATACTGAGACTTTGCCGTCGGCGGTGTTGTAAATAATAATATCTTGCCTGTCATCATCCATAATTAATCCTCCAGCATTGTTTTCTCAACTTCGATACATTTCTTTTCTATGTCGGATTCGAAGAATCAAAACGGAATCATCAATTATTATGAAAACAACACGATAATCCCCGACTCTGTATTTGCAAAGTCCGGCAAACTGGCCCTGCAATTCCGGCAACTGATCCGCTTTTACAGAAAGCTCTGTGGTTAATTTATTGAGAATACGTTCTGATTCAGGCAAACCAATTTTTTTCAGGTCTTTTGCAACTGACTTTTTAAATGTAATCTTATAAGTCAATTTCTTTTCTCATTTCTTCAATCGAAATCACAGGATCAGTCGTATCCCGGAGTCGATCAATGCTTACCTGCAAATCTGCCTGATCACGCAAATAGCTCTCAAGTGCTTTTTGTACAAGAAAGGACTTTGATCTTTCTGTCGCCTTAGCAATATCATTTAATTCTTTTGCCAGTTTATCCGGCAATCTGACTGAAAGTGCAACGCCCATATTTCATCGCTCCTTTTGTATTTATTTGTAATACATTGTAATCCTCAACTGCTTGTAGGTCAATAAATAATTAAATAACGCCTTAAGCTCATTCCGATGATGCGATAAAGCAGGATATCGGAGGACTAATACACAAATACCGGGCTCAACCACAGAGAACACAGAGCGCACAGAGATTTTTTCTCAGTGTTCTCTGTGACCTCTGTGGTAATAAACTACAATATTATGTAATGGCATCAATTTTATAATATATTTTCATTTGACTTCTTAGTTTAACAACGTTAATTTAACACTGTTCAATACAAAAATATTTAATTTTTACCCTGATTTCTCACGATTCGAAGCAATTCAGGAACAAGGCATTTCAGCCTGAAGACGTAGTTCTTTACTTCAATGGCTGAATAACGCAGTCCATGGAGCGCTCCGGCTTGTGAGAAAACAGGGAGAGGGAAATTATGCCAAAACCCATACGCAGCCCACAAGAAATTGAAATCGTTAAACACGATATTCTGACAACCGCGCTGAAATTGATGTGCGATGAAGGATTTGATGCCCTGTCCATGCGGAAACTGGCTGCCCGTCTGAAAATGACTGCCGCGAACATTTATAATTATTATGAGAACAAGGATGACCTGTATCTTGCCATCCAGACCCGGGGATTTCAGATGATCGTGGACCGTTTTGAAGACATTTATAAATCAGAGCAAGCGGCCCAAAAAAAACTCTACGACATGATGCATGCGTATCTCAAATTCGGTATCGAATACCCGGATTATTATGAGATCATGTTCAGCCGGAACACACCCAAATATGCGGACTACAAAGGGACCCCCATGGAGCCCACCGCATTCATCGAAAAGCAGACCGCGCTTAAGGTATCTGAAATCACGACCCGGACGATTATGGATCTCTTTTATGGGCATGATACCATTGACGAGAAAGAAGCATTGTACAGAACAATTGCCGTCTGGAGCACACTTCACGGTGTGGTGAACCTGTTTAACAGCCGTGTTTTACAAGAAGTTGAAGAAGCATCCGAAGAACTGATTTATAAACTATTCAACGATCTGATGAAAATCGCGATCAAACCGAAAGATAATTAGGATGTGTAACAACAATAATCTTTGGTTCTTTTCCATTTCGTGTGTGTAGTAAGTGCAATTATTTAATCAATAGATACGGATTTAGCTCTTTGAAATCGAGATCTCCTGTGAGGAGAAATACAACAATTCTGAAGTTGCGAAA
>JAQIBZ010000576.1 GCA_027858815.1 Desulfobacteraceae bacterium | reverse complement strand
TCTTTTTCATAGAGTTCAATGGCGGCACGGAACTGTTCTTCACGAAATAAAATTTCCGCCAGCGAGAGCCGGGCAGCAGCTGTCTGTGTGGTCAGCGCGGAATAGGTTGAAAGGACATTTTCGTAAGCAGCTTTTGCCTGATCCAGTTCATCAGATTCAAAATACAGGTCGCCAATACGGTTTAACGCTCCCATCGCTAAGGGCGGGGCGGCTGCCTGATTTTGAATGGCGATAAGATTCAGTTTCTGGATTTTTTCATCTCGTCCCACAAATGCAAAATTAGTCAGGATATGATCGATGATGCGGTCGACTGATTTATCCACCCATTTGCGTTCTTTTGGGTAATTGATAATAATGCTGCGCAAGGTATCGATAACCTGGCTGCCGGTGGCTGTCTTTTCATAAATTTTTGCCTGTAAAAACAATGCCTGTGCTTTTTGGGAGTTTTCCGCAGATGGTTCTTCAACGACAGCTTTCAGACGGTCTAACGCGTCAGACATTTCGGAAAGCCCGGAACCGGTTTTCAGTAATATATTAACGCCTTCAATCTGTGCTTCAGCAGCGATTATCCCGGGATGTTGCTGCGCAATAACTTCTAATCGGGACAGGCTTTTTTTAAGGACATCTTGTTTTTTAGAAGTACGGGTAGCTGATTGCAGGAATGCTGGAATCTCAATCCGGACGATTTTGATTTCAGAAAGTATGGCTTCCGGAAGAATATCTTTGTATGCAGCGCTGACAAACCGATAACCACCCAGCGCGCTTGTCGTCAGATTCAGATCCTGAAAAATTCCGGCAGCTGCATATCCGGCTTTTGCGCAATTTTTCGTATCATCCGGAAAACGTTCAATCACACGGACATACGCCAGCAGGGTTTTATAAGGGTCATAGGGTATTCGGTTTGCAATTTTACCGGCAATCAAAAGCTGATTATCAGAAGATTGTGCAGTACGGATGTAACCTTGTTTTGGAACTGACCAGCAGTTGCTGACACCCGCCTGATTTGAAAGAAAATAAATTCTTTGGTTTGCTGTAAATGATTTAAACGACACCTGGTTTGACGGGGTCACCGGATAAGGGATCATATTCGCTGCATCTGTCTGTATTCTGCAGATAATCGAATAATCTTTCGGGGTCAGTTCCTGATCATGATTAGTATCTGATCCGATTCTTGAAAAATAAAGTGTCTGGTTGTCTTTGTCCCACTGGGGAAACATGTCAATGGCCGGTCCTCCGGTCAACTGACGGATGGTGGCATCAGACGTATTTAAAATAAAAATGTCGCCGGATGCGTCATCACGGGTAGAAACAAACGCCAGTTTGCTATTGTCTGAAGAAAGCGCGCAGAACATCGCATCGCCACCTGTCCTGACGGGTACTGCCGGCTTGCCGCCGCTTTTAAGATCAAGCATAACAAGATCACGGGGACGATTGCCTGTTGCCTGATGAAAATAAAGAAACCGGCCGTCATATGAAAAGCAGGGGCCGCCGTCTTCCGTATTTCGGCCGGTCAGGCGAACAGGTTTTTTCTCATCATTTTTACGATCAATAACATAGATGTCTCCCTTTACATCATGGTCCGTGTCCACATATGCAACATAACGCCCGTCTGCGGAAATCGCAGGAGATGATTTAACAGACACCCCGCCCGCCAATTTTTCCGGCAGCATAATAACTGCCGGATCAGCCGATGCCAGCCAGAGGTTTGTGGGTTTCTCGTCACCGTTGATATAAACGATATATCGGCCGTCAAAAGATATCGCCATATCAAGGACCGGTTCTGTGCGGGAAGTGATCTGAATCGGTCGGTAAAACAGTTCTTCTGCGGCATTTTCTGTTTTTGATGCAGCAATTGATAATGCCGATAGGCTGATTAGCAGAAAAAAGCATGTCAGAAGTGAAGCACCCAAAACCTTCAAACGTCTTATGCGGTTTATCTTTTGGGCTGGTTTCATGGCACATCCTTTTTTATCTGCCAGTTTCCATCCAGACTCTGGATTTTATCACCGGAGTTGGCATTTTCAGCGTTTAATTTTGCAAATATTTCTCTTACCTCCGGCAGGTCGGTTTCACTCAGGTCTTCATTCATATAAATCACCCGCATCATGATTTTTTCACGGGATTCATTGATCTTTGAAATAACAAATTCAAATTCTTCAGCAGAATATCTGTCGGCAAAGGACTTAAAATCATCCGGGACGTTTTGGCGGTCAATTGAAAAAGGTTCAACAAGACCCTGGTTATTTTCACCTGCCCACCCCAGACGTTTAAACGAATCCAGATCATCTGTATGAAAATCAATTATCTGCATGGCGCTGATCGTGTCTTTATATTCCCGGCTGTGTTCCGGCGGCCGGGAAATATTTCCGCTGGTATCCACCCCCCGCACCGAAGCCGCAAGCAGCATCTGAGAATCAAGGGCATTATATGAACCCAGAACCTGGTTTTCCAGCGCAGTCCGTTCACTGAGCATCTCGACCTTCACATCTGCCAGTGTGCAGCCGGAAATAAAGGCCATGGTTAAACCAATAATTAAGAATGGGATTAAGTTTTTCATGAGAGGTTCCTTGTTATAAATTCATCATTTTTTATTCAAATGTAATCGTTTTTGTCTGTTTGTTGATAACAATATGTTCTGCTGAAATTTTTTGCAGCATAGCAATCACCGGCAATAATCCGGCAAGTCGGTCTTCAAATTTGTCTATTCCCGGAATTAGTGCAATGTTTAAGCGCCGTATGGCCGGGAGTGAAATTTCAAAGCCTTTAACAGCCACTTTACCACGCAATGACATAAAACCGTCTTTAATGTCTAAACGGATGTTTTTCGGAGATCCGGTTTTTAATAACAGACGCTGGGAAACAATCGCCTCGTTATTTTCATACGGATCCAATGCATACAGCATCCGTTCAAGCGCCCTTGAGCCGATACGGGTAAATTCTATGGTAACGGCCATATCTTCCAATAAGGTCTGAAGCTGGTCAGTCACCGGAATGTCGGCATACAAGGCACCGCTGATATTGGCTTTTGAATAATCATCTTTTGAAAATGCCCGGGGGAAAATCTGCGCTGTATTAATTCCGGAAAACGTCAGGGCCGTGTTCACGTTAAACTGGTCAATTCTATGATTTGTTTCGTCAGGCTTATTTTGTTCATTTGGCTTTTTGTTGAGCAGGGCAATTGATCCGTTGATGGTACCGCCCAAAAGGTTGAACTGAAAATAATCCATGTTCGGCAGGCCATTGTCAAGGGTCAGCATGACCATGGATTCATCAATGATCAGCGGAAAAGGGGCTGCCAGAACATCCACTTTTTCAAACGACACAGCAGGTTTCGGATTCATACGTTCATGAATCAGGCGAATATGCCGGTAAGTATCTGAATTCTTAACAAACAAAATCGGTTGACCCGCAGCTTCAAAGATATTTGAGGAAAGCCCGGAAATGGCTGAAGCTGCCTGTGTCTGTTTTGCAGATTGAATTAAATAAGATTTTGAAAAATCAATATTGGCGTCAATGTTTTTAACAGATACGGTTTTCGGTTTTGAAAAATTCATGTCCTTGACTGTCAGAGACATGCTGCTGTCCACCGACTGGCCGGGTACCAGGTTAAAAGCAAGTCCTGCTGCAAGTAAACCCTTAAGGCCAATTTCAGAAAGACCGGGCAATCCCAGTTGTTTTAAAGTTTTACAATCAGGCAATTGAATGCCGGCGTTAAATTCTGCCCCTATCTTTGATAGCCATACCGGAATTTGAGGCATTGGCGATTGGGTAATTATCTGATCCAGGCCGTCTATGGTGAAATGAACATTTTCCTCAATACCTGCCGGGGCAACAGATAAAGACTGATTCAGCTCAATGGTCGCGGCATAGTCATGATTGGCAGCTAATAAAAATTTTGCTGAAACCGGAGTGTCGGCATCGATACCCGGCAGGCCTTGAATTGAATTGATATTAATTAAGCTGGCAATATCGCCTTTACCTGTTTTTCCTGAAAAGTTATAAGAAAGCATGGGGCTGGCAAAAATGGATTCAGCTTTTATAGGATTCTGGCCGGTTTTGGATATTTCAACAGCGCCATTGTCTATGTTTACGATGAAATTTAACTGGTCAATAAATGAAAGATTATTCGTCAGCTGCTTTTTTTTAAGTGCGGTAATTTCATTCTCTTCAGGCCTTCGTCCTGCGGCATTTAATGAAATATTTAATTTTCCTGATCCGGAAATGTTCGGTAGAAATTTTGCCGGAATTTTGCCTGTAAGTGCTTTAAGATCAGATTTAATATTTATATCTGTATTAAAAGATGTATTTGCCGTATCAATTGCATTTGCAGCTAAAGTCACGGCAACGGCATCATCAAGGGTTAAATTCGCAATAAAATTTTTAATATCTGCATTGATTGGCGCAAGGTTTTTTAAAAGAACTTCATCAAAGGCCAGATGAATGTCCATGCCGGTGTTGATGGGTGTGATGCCTTCTTTTAAAACGGCAATATTTTTGCCGGTCACATCCAGATGATCCAGTGATGCGATAACTTTTTCATCGGTACAAATCGATGCCGTCGCATTCAGAGACTGTTCCAGGTCTCTAACATCAACAAGATCCGGCAATAGAATCTGTTCGATCTGCAGGTCGTTATCCAACGAAATTTTTCCGGCAATCTTGAATTTGGATGTTTCTGATTTCTGCAGATTCAATGCCTGGACGTTTAATTTATCCAGTCGGATGTTGGAAACGGAGATCGGATTCAACATATTGCCTTTTAGGAGCTTATCAACAGTGATTGATAAATTTAAATCAGCAGATGCAGGAAAAAGATCTGTCAACTGTGCAATGACATTTTCAAGGTTGATCCGGGTGCCGGCGATCTGAAGCATGGGATCTTTGTCTGTTTTATCTATTAATAAAATTTTTGGCAGATTGAATTCCAGCTGATCAAGCAGGACGCTGGCTTTACCTGTTGGCAGCTGACCGTCAAAATGCAGTTTATTAAGTGATATTTTTGCCTGTTCACCCTGATTATCGAATTCAACCGTCGACGGGATCAATGGACCCGCAAAAGCGATGATCTCATTTAAATCCAGATACAGCGGGGAAACTGCCAGGTGGATCTCTTTGACATCCTGTTTAAACTGCTCCAGTAGAGCAGCTGCATGAATATGGCTGTTTTCAAGTATGCGCATTTCAGCGGTTTTAAGATCCAGTTTTTCTTCCTGCAAATCCACAACACCGTTTAACTGAACACTGAAACTTCCCGGACCCATGGATTTTCCGCTAATAACTTTTCCGGAAACGGTAAGGCCAGATCCGGAAAGGGTTGCATCAAATGCCAGGGGGGCATCCGGCCTGGTTCCGGAGGTGGCTGTTAAAACAATATTTCCTTTTATCTCTGTGGGTGCCGGAAACTTTGGAATCAGGGGAATAGCAACTTCCATGACAGTTGCCAGATCAACCTGAATTTTACTTTTAATCTCTGATGATTTCATATCTGCGGTAACGTCAGCGAGAATGCCGGGCAGATTGGCATCCAATCCCGCAATGATACCATCAATATTTAAAGCCCCTTTTGTATCAAACAGGTTTTTAACAGATGCGTTAACGGTTGATCGCGGGATCGCCTGATCATTGATATAAACATCAGCGCCGATGGATAATTTCACCGGCGCTGTTTTTACAGATGGTGCGCTCAGATTAATATCAAAGTCACGGATACTGAATTTTTGCTTCTTACCCTGATCATCATAGAGAAGGTTGATGCCGTTTAACCGGATTTGAGCAGAAACTTCTATTGGGAGAACAAACGGCTTTTTATCTTTTTTCTGTTTTGGTTTTTCTTCAGGTTTATCTTTTTTGTCTGTTCCTTTTATCAGGGCAGGGGGCTTGTCTTTTTTACCCAACGTCTGAATATTTAATATTCCATCACTGTTTTTGATAATATTGACATCCAGGTCGCTTAGCAGAAATTCAAGGTTGAGTTCCCGGTGCAGCAGGCGTTTGATATTTATTTTTAGTTTAACGTGTTCAAGAGATATTAGCGGATTTTGTGGAAATTCCGGAGAATCCGGTATTTCTAGATTATTGACGATAATCCCGTCAGACCAGGACCAATTCAGTTTTTCAACAGCAACCGGTCGATCCAGTGCATTTGAAATGTTATCCTGAATAAACCGTTGGCTCCAGTCTGTTGAAACAGCCGTGGGCAGAAAAACAAGGATCAAAGAAACAAGCAGGATGACTGTTAGTAATAATATAGATAAATATTTAATCAGCTTAAAAAGCCATCTGAATATGCGGGGATTTTTTAAAGAAAGGGGCATGTTTGTTTAGGCATCCACCGTTTAAATAGCGGTTAATTCCGCATAGACAAGCAAAGAATATCAAAGATATATCATTAATCTGGCTTAAATTGCAATGATCATGTATGTGTTTCTGATTATGGGAAATCTAAAAATATTTGATTCCGAATCAATATTTAACCGGATGTAAACTTGTTTATTTGAACGATGTGATCGTGTTAAACTCCCCCACAATAAAAGGTGTGCACCGCACCGCAATACTCATTTTTTTGATCCATATTCTGACGATGGTAAAGACTTCACCTTCAAGGTTAACAAGATTCGGCAGTTCCTCGATATATGAAATGTCTGATTTGTTAAATTCATAATAAAATGTGCTGGTATAATATGGATCGATCACCAGGATCATTTTTTCAGTATCATAGGGGTGTTTGTGGGGGGAACCGGAATAGGGGATATGGGTTTCAACAAGCGTTTTCCGGTCTTTGGGTTTTTTATATTTTTCAATTTCAAATTTTTCAGTTTTTTTCAGCAGCGTGGTGATCGGCATAATCAAACCCTCCGGTTTTGAATTCGGAATTAAATTATATTTATTCAAAATTTAAGCTCTTTATTGATGGCGTCGTAATAAGTCCCATCTACTGC
>JAQIBZ010000562.1 GCA_027858815.1 Desulfobacteraceae bacterium | reverse complement strand
ACGCAAGCATTAAATAAAAAATAAAATTCGTGCCGGAGTGGTGGAATTGGTAGACGCAGAGGACTCAAAATCCTCCGCCAGCGATGGTGTGCGAGTTCAAGTCTCGCCTCCGGCACCATCTAAAATAAAGGGGTTATCGCAGAATGCGAAGCCCCTTTTTTATTGGTGTTTCTCTTGGAACCCCAAAATAACCACCGAAAAACCACCACTTTTTTTAAGCACAAAAAAACCGGGCCAACGTCTTCACGCTAAACCCGGTTCATTTTCTGATCTATCTTCCTATATTGGGAACTATATCGTTTTAAATGTGGCCCATTTTCATATAATATAAACGATTATTTGCACACAATATAACCAACTATTGACACGATAGCCCCTATCGCTCCTATTGCCGCTGCTATCACTCCCGCTACTTGAAGAATCAGGTGTAAGCGCTCTTTCTCTATTAATTTGTTCAGTTCTTCCCTGCTGTTATTAAGCAATCTAACGCTGCAGGCAATCTGATCAAGATGTTTTTGCCCATTCCGATAGTTTTGCCCCTCTCGTAATGCTTTTTGTATGGTCACGAATGAACGTTCTGGCTGCTTCAATCTTGTCTTTGTGTTTGATGTAATCGGGGATAACTTCGCTTATCTGAATCCTTCGATAGTCATCGCAAAATTTTTTGTATTCAAGCAAATGATACACAATGGCCGCTTCATACGCATCGTATGTCGCCCTTTTTGCATGTTTGCCCGCGTCTCGTAGTTCGTCTCCATCCAGAGAACTGAGATAACGGACAAGATGATTACCGGTATATCTAAGTTGATTTACGGCAGGAACAACCAATTCACCGCCAAAGTCTTCAATGTACTTGATGGCTTTTTCGGCTTCAGCAAACAACTCCCGTATCTTTAAGAGTGCTTTTTGGTCGTAATGTGGTCCTGAACTCATTTGCAGGTGTGAAGAACTTCTTCTTTGAGTATATCAAATTCTTCTTGTGTGACGAAATGCCCATACTGAACAAGGACATTGCCACTCGAAGTAACGCTTGCCGCTTTTCGACGCAACGCCTTTTGTTTTTCTTTTGTGTGTCGGGGGACTGACGGCGGCAAGAGAGACTTTATTGATTCAAACATATATCACCCTCCTATGTGTAAAAGTTTCTCCTAAATAAAGAAAGAACGAAGTTATTGTATCTCAATGAATATGTCAATAAATTAAATTTTATATGAATATTCTCGATCATCTTTCCTCATTTTATTTCAAGTAAACATTCACTGCCTCAACCGTATAAGCGAATCTATATAATATTCGCTATATTATATAGATTAAATCTCGACTGTCAAGGCTTAAGTAGCGGTTGATTTAAATCGCAACACTAACTGTGGCTTTCTTGCCGTATTCCTTCCCGCTTTATCGCTCACGGCATCCACTACAAAAGTTCTAATTTTTTTGATAATTTTTTCTGTTTTCTATCAGGTTTCCGGCGCTTTTCTTTTGATTCATCACGCCACCTACGCGCCAATCGTCTGTATTTCTATCATCTCAACACATCAGCATCTCTTTGAATGAAACCGTCTCTTCCGGATCAAGTGCTTCTGCCATAATAACCCCGTTTTATTGAAGTTGACTTTAAAACTGTAATTTCCAGGTCAAATATAGTATATAGCATTTAAAAATTATCAACATTACACCACATGGATGATCAATGAAAAAAATATTCTGTCTTTTTATTTTAACCCTTTCCATTGCCAAGAAGATATTTTTTTCAATACTATTTTCCTATGACCGCAAATGACCGTTGGCATTCATTTTGCGTATATCTGGCAGAATAGAGCAGAAATTTTCTCTGTCAGTTTGACATCCTTTATCAGTTTTTTTATCGTCGGCAATACCTTGTCGCAATTTTCAGGAGTGAAGCATGTCGATAATTTTACTCACCGGTGCCGGTTTACCCAATAACGCAATTTCACCACATCTTGTGGTAGCGGAAAAACCTAAAAGCTGTGATTAAACGAACAAATGTCAGATTAATTTTTACCTTTGATTCGAGAATATAATCATAAAGTGAGAGTTGAGAATAATGCCAATTTCTAAGCAGATAGGACATTCCCAACCCTGCTTTGGGCGTTAAAGGCCGTGGAAAAAATAAATTACCCCATCTTGCTGGTCTATTGCGCCGCCTTCTTTGTTGCGATGAAACGCACATATCTCGATATGCTTGCTTAATCAACGCATTCTTTGCGGGTTCTTTTTTTTTGTGCTAACCACAATATTTTTTATCTTCATTTCGAGCATTCCCACAGCGCATGTTTCAACATAGCCACAGGTAAAACATGAGGCCACCCCCTGGCTATATACGCTTGCCACAGTTTCAATAAACGAATACATAAAAAGATTTTCAATATTTGCAGCCGGAAACATACCGTTCATACCGCCGATGCCGAATGCAACGCCGAGTTTTCCCCAAAGCAGATCCCTTTCCTGGTTCCGGAATTTAAACCAGCGTTCCAGAAATGCATGGGTAACAGGATTTAACATAGATTAATAATTTTCTCTTGACTTCACTGTCGAAAGTCTTTAATTTTAAAGTCGACGGTCGACGGTCGACTTTGAAACACTGTTTAATAACATTTTCCATGTTTCGCTCCTTCTCCCCCTGCGCACCTCGAAACCGACAACCGACCGGCTATTTCCCGGATACAAACAATTACCATGTATTCATAAAAATAAAGTACCGGGCATTCATTGTATTTATTTAAGGAGGAAATGTTTATGAAAGATCCGAAAACAGTCTTTGATGCCATTGTGGTCGGCAGCGGACCCGGAGGCGCGACCGTCGCCATGGACCTGTCAAAACAGGGACAAAAAGTGCTTATCCTGGAATGGGGGGATAACGATCCGAAAAAAGGCACCTTTTTCTCAACCCTGCCCCGGGCATTTATTCCCGGCAAAACCCTTGTGATGACAAAACAGGCGGTTCCCATTGTCCGGGCAATTACGACCGGCGGCAGTTCGATGATATTTTGCGGCACGGCATTTGATCCGCCTGTAGATATGCTTAAAAACTATGGTGTGGATATCTCGGCAGAAGCAGAAGAGATGAAGGCTGACGTTCCCATGGCGCCTTTACCGGATGAGCTCATGGGAGCAGGCCCGAATGCCTTTTTGGAAAGTGCTGTTGACTTAGGATATGACGCCCATAAGCTGAACAAATTTATCTATCCGTCAAAATGTAAGTTAAACTGCCAGCGCTGCATGTACGGATGCCCTTACGGTGCCAAATGGGACGCACGGAATTTTGTTGATAAAGCCCTTGAAAACGGAGCAAAACTGATCACCCGTGCAAGGGTCAAAAAGGTCATTATTGAAAACAAAAAAGCCGTGGGCGTTGAGTACATTCATAATAAGGAAACCTATCGGGCATATGCGCCGAAAACCATTATAGCCGCCGGCGGCATTGGTTCTCCGATCATTCTTCGGCAAAGCGGCATGAGAAGTGCCGGTTATGATTTCTTTTTTGATCCGCTCGTATTTGTTTATGGAAAGATTAAAGGCCTTGGCAGCGGCAAATCAGTCCCCATGAGTTCCGGTGTGCATTTTGAGGAAGACGGCATTGTGATGACTGATTTTAATATGCCCCAAATGCAGAAAATTGCCTTTGACCTGGAAGTTTTCAAAGTCAAACAGGCCTTTTCCTATGCCGACACCCTTCCCATCATGATTAAGGTAAGAGATGAGCTTGGCGGGGCAGTTTCGAACAACGGCTGGGTAAACAAACCTTTGACAAAAGCTGACAAGCAGAAACTTGACAAGGGATCTGAACACGCCAAACGAATCCTCACCAATGCCGGAGCCACAGATATATACAGAAGCTGGAAAGTCGCCGCCCATCCGGGTGGTACGGTAAAAATCGGCGAACTGGTTGACAGCGACCTGAAAACAAAATTTGATAACCTCTATGTATGCGACTGCTCAGTCATGCCGCAGGAATGGGGACTGCCACCCACAACCACACTTATCGCCCTGGGAAAACGTCTGGCCAAACACCTGAACCGTCCATCTTCATAAACAAAAGGAACCAGTCATGAAAAGACTCCATTCAAGATCCGGCCTTCCCTTAGGCATTCACAAGCTTTCTGAAATAGACCTGGCCGGGGAAACAGGAAAAAATACTGCGCTTTCAAAAATGCTCCAGACCCGGGAAGTCCGGCAAACATTGAGTAGTGTGCTTCCTGATGTTTTAACTGTTTTGGCCAAAGACAGCAAAATTGGAAAATTTATAATGAAGGCAGTGGGTAAACTGCTGACCCGTCTGCTGACCCGCCCCCATGATATTTTTGAAAAAAAAGAACTCCAGCTTTTGTTCGAAGATGAAACATTCATCAGAAACATCGGAGAACCGTTGCCGGAAATTATTAACGGACTTTTCGATATTATTGTCACCCTGACAAAAACTATTGAGGAAATGCCCGCCGCAGAAAAAAAAGAAGTCTTTGGTGACGTGATTTCAAAAATCGCCACCGGCCAAACCGGGGAGATCATCACCCGGGGATGCCGGATTATCAATGATATCCACAAAGAAGATCCGGAATTTTTCACCAACGCGCTGGCACCCGGATTTCAAAAATGGGTCGAATCGGTTGACTTTGGAGAAATCAGAGAAATGTTCGACACATCCGCCGAAGATGGCCGGGCGTTTGTAAAAATGGCAAACGAAGTCATGTGGCAGTACCCGGCCAAAGTGGTCATGCTTTTATCTTTGCTGCCGTCTCTGGTCAATTTGATCACAGATACGCTGGATATTTCCGTGGGCAAACTCAACGAACTGCCGCCGGACATGCTGACCGATGTGGTTCTCTCGTTTGCCCGGGAAATCAACACCGATTCGGTTGCCAATGTACTCAACCAGCTCACGGAAATTGTGAGGAAAATCCACACCGGCAGTGCCCTGCTGGGCGAGCCCGGCGCGCCCCAACTGCCCAAAGTCCTGTCAAAAATGATAGAAGACATCGTTGATCAAACCGACCCCATTACATTATGGAAAGCAAAAATTGCGCTGGCTGAAACCAAAGCCACCATCGACCAGGCAGTCGCCGCATCGGTAAGCAGCAAACCAAATTTTAAGCATTTGTCCATGATTATGGGGCCTGAAATCACCAATATCCGCTTAAAATCCTTAAATACCCGAATGGCGCAATGGGATGCGGAAGATGATGAGGAAATGGCAAAATCCTTTGCCCAGCATCTGGCAGCCTATGATCTTCAGGAAATTGGTGAAGTTATAAACAACGCGCTTCGGATCATCAATCGCATAGGTGATGAAAAACCAGCCAT
>JAQIBZ010000340.1 GCA_027858815.1 Desulfobacteraceae bacterium | reverse complement strand
TCTTTTTTTGTCAGACGGGAAGTTAATTTCTTTGTTCGGTCTGCGGCGGTTTTGATTTCTTTCAAATAGTTTATTTTTTGATCTTCCGCATCAATATTCGTTTCAAGCAGGGAAATGTTTTCAAACAGAGCAGCCATTATTTCATCAAGTTCTCTGGCAAAATCTTCTGAAAAGTTACCGATTGCCTCATGTGTTTTAGCGTCAAAATTTTCCTTTTGTTTTTTCATCCGGCGGGTAACATCCTGGCCGACCGCCAGTAGTCCGATGATTTTACCGTTGTCATCTTTCAGAGTGGAATCAAACCACATAATTTCCTTTTTTCCCCCGGTTTTGGTGATAATAGATGAAATATTACCCATAGGAATTGCCTGGTTGTCATCTGAAGGAAAATTGTTAGGACTTTTGATGCGACCGTTTTCAGGGGAAAAAATATCAACCCAGTATTTCCCCTTTACATCGTCGGAGCAATACCCGGAAACCAATTCCATATATGGATTAAACCGGACAATCCGGCCTTCCATATCAAGAATCAGTACAATGCCGGGGGCGGCATTAAAAAGGCTTTCAGCAAAATTGCGGCTTTTTCTCAACCGGTCTTCCACTTTAATGCGCTCGGCAATCTCCATTTCAAGGGCCATTTTTTCTTTATCCAGATCCAGCATTTTTTCTTCAAGCTTTTTAATCAGGCGTTCACTGTATAATTTATAGATCCCTTTATCATTCCGATTTAGAGACTTGGGGATATTAATTTTACCATTGCTGAAGTTTTCGATGACCTGAGATACTGTTTGCAGCAACTGTTCATTATGAAACGGTTTAGTGATAAACGCTTCAGCGCCAAACTTTATGGACAGGTTTTCGTCTTTTTTTTCCGTGTAGGTTCCTGAACAAAAAATAAAAGGGATGTTTTTTAAATTCTTGTCGGATTTGCATTCCTGACACAGGTGATAGCCATCCATTACCGGCATGAGAATATCGGATATGATCAAATTGATAGGCTTTGATCTCAGTACTTCCAGCGCTTTTTCGCCATTAACAGCCTGAACGACATCATAGCCTTCATGTTCAAGCACCGTTCTCATCAGTGTTAGATTTGATGAATCATCGTCGACAATAAGGATTTTCATTTACCGACCTTTTAAGGGAAGTGGAAAAAATTAATATACCGGAATTGCGCGGAATTTTTGGTCGGTTTCGAGGCGTGTCAACAGGCGCATAACGTGCTATGTAACTGTTGGCGCAACGAAGAAGACGATCAAAAAGGCAAACACGTTTGGTATATTAATTTTTGGAAATTCCCTAAGTGTTTGGCAAAAACATCAATAGTAAAATAAAAAACATAACCAATTATTTGATGATTTCACAGGCTATTTAAAATTATTTAAATTATTATCAGTAAGTTTGATGATAAAGTCAAGCTAAACCACAAGCCGGCGCTGTGTGGTGTAAAATTTGACACATTATTTGATCTTGGGTATAATCTGCCCACATAAAAACTAAATCCTGGTTCACAATTTTAATCATGTTCAACGAGGGGGAGTTATTAATAAACAGGCATTTTGGAAAGTGATGATGGCAGGGAGCGTTTTTGGCTGGTTGTTTATTCTCTGGGGCATATTTTTCCCTATTGAAGGTGGTGTTATAAAAGCGCTCTGGCTTTTTGTATTGTTTGGCTGGTCAATATTACATCCTCTGGAATTGGCCGTTTCTCTGCCTCTTGGTAAGGAAAAAGGCCTGACGCCGGAATATGTATTTTTTAAAACAATGCTTTTTGGCTTTACCTGGTGGCTACCTTTAAAGCTGGGGGTATTTGACGAGTAATATAACAATGAGTGAGAATAAGGGAACTGGAAAATCTTAATATACCGGAATAGCACCGCAATTTTTGTTTGTATTCAAGGCACGTCAACAAGCGCATAACGGGTTATGTAATTGTTGACGCAACGAAGAAGACGATCAAAAAGGCAAGCCAGTTTGGTATATTAATTTTTGGAAGTTCCCTTAAGATCCAGTGAACAGCGATTTCGCGAAATAATTGAAGGCACGCCGATTCCCACGTTTGTGATAAACAAGCAGCATAATGTTTCCCACTGGAATGAGGCCTGTGAAAAACTGACCGGTGTCAAGGCCAAGGAAATTGCTGGTTTTTTTGAGTGTTTCACCCCGGACAGTGGAGTTTTACAGCTTATAATCCGTACTTATTTAGGAAAAAATCGGCTGTTTATTAGGTCCATTCGAGCCAATCGAAATTTCAGCGCCATCAGCAGGCATCCCAATCCATATTTGACGCTGCGTGAAAAATTAATTGAAGAGGCATCTTCAAAATAAAGCGTCGGACAGCTGACCTCGGCAATCGTATAACCGGCCCATAAAATCTGGACCAGCATTTGATTATCAAAAACAAAATCATCAGAGTTGCCGTTCAGGTCAATCTTTTCTAACAGGTCTCGTGAAAAAGCCCGGTATCCTGTATGATATTCAGATAATTTTGCTCCGGTCAGGATGTTTTCGGCCAATGTGAGAAATCGGTTGGCAACATATTTCCATTTCGGCATTCCGCCCTTTAGTGCATAGCCTCCCAATATTCGCGATCCTAAAATACATGAATATAAATCATTGCCGATCATAGACGCCATTGCCGGGATTAATTTTGGCGTGTACTGGTAATCCGGGTGCACCATAATGATGATGTCGCCACCCTGCTCTATGGCAAGCCGGTAACATGTTTTCTGGTTGGCACCATACCCTTTGTTTTTAGGGTGGGTATGAACAATTGTATTGGGCAGTGTTCC
>JAQIBZ010000491.1 GCA_027858815.1 Desulfobacteraceae bacterium | reverse complement strand
GGTTAATTGTCGATATTTGATGCGGTGCGGGCGATCCGCTTCCGCGCCCAGTCTTTTTTTCCGGTCAGCGTCATAATCCGAGTAATTGCCGGCAAACCAGACAGCCCGGCTGTCTCCTTCAAATGCCAGGATATGGGTGGCAATCCGGTCGAGAAACCACCGGTCATGGCTGATGACCACTGCGCAGCCGGCGAAATTTTCCAGCGCCTCTTCCAGGGCCCGCATGGTATTCACATCCAAATCATTGGTGGGCTCATCCAGCAGGATGACATTGGCCCCCTGTTTGAGCATGCAGGCCAGGTGAACCCGGTTGCGCTCACCGCCGGACAGCATCCCGACTTTTTTCTGCTGTTCGCTGCCGGTAAAATTGAATTTTGAAACATAAGCCCTTGATTTAACGGATACGTTATCGAGCTGAATGACATCATTCCCGTCTGAAATCACTTCCCATATGGATTTTTCCGGATCAAGGCTTTCCCGGCTTTGGTCTACATACGCCAGCGAAACTGTTTCTCCGATGCGCAGGTTTCCGGAATCGGGACTTTCATGCCCGGTAATCATACGGAACAGTGTCGTTTTGCCGGCCCCGTTCGGGCCGATAACACCGACAATACCGCCCGGCGGAAGCAGAAATGACATGTCTTCGACCAGTAATCGTTGCCCGTAAGCCTTTGAAACATTTTCCGCTTCAACAACCACATTGCCCAGACGGGGACCCGGCGGGATAAAAATGCTAAGTTCCCGGGACTGGGAAGCACTTTCTTTGGACAGCAGTTTCTCATAGGCACTGATGCGGGCTTTGGATTTGGTCTGTCGGGCCTTTGGGGACATCCGGATCCACTCCAGCTCACGTTCAAGGGTTTTCTGACGGTTGCTTTCAGCCTTTTCTTCGTGCCGGAGACGTTCCTGTTTTTGTTCAAGCCATGAAGAATAATTTCCTTTCCAGGGGATTCCGTGGCCCCGGTCCAGTTCGAGTATCCACCCGGCCACATTGTCCAGAAAATAACGGTCATGGGTTACGGCAATGACGGTTCCCTCATATTTTTGCAGATGGCGCTCCAGCCAGCCCACGGTTTCTGCATCCAGATGGTTGGTGGGTTCATCTAAAAGGAGAATGTCCGGTTTTTGAAGCAAGAGGCGGCAAAGGGCGACCCGGCGTTTTTCTCCGCCGGACAGTATGTTGACCGGGGTATCCCCATCCGGGCATCGCAGGGCGTCCATGGCCATTTCCAGTCGGGCGTCCAGATCCCAGGCATCGGTGGCGTCCATCTTCTCCTGGACTTCTCCCTGACGGGTGATAAGCTGATCCATTGCCTCGTCCGACATGGGTTCTGCAAACTTTTCGTTGATCCGGTCATATTCTTTTACCAGGTCAACGATTTCGGAAACCGCTTCTTCAACGGTTTGCCGGACGGTTTTATTCTCATCCAGAGCGGGTTCCTGCTCCAGAAACCCCACGCTATATCCGGGATTTAAAGTCATCTGCCCGTTAAACTCTTTGTCCACGCCTGCCATAATGCGCAGCAGAGAGCTTTTTCCCGAGCCGTTTAATCCCAGAACCCCGATTTTTGCGCCATAAAAATATGACAGGGAAATGTTTTCAAGAATTGGTTTTTTATCATAATATTTGCTTAATCGATTCATTGAGCAAATGATTTTGTCCGGTTGCTGATTCATGGTGTTCCCTTTCTATGATGAATTTGTATGGTTACAATGCTGTCTGTTGGTTTGTACCTTTTACCTTGAACTTGAATCTTTTTTCAATACATTATCGGAAATAGATATTTTATATTGCTTGACATTAAATTAAAACCAATTATATTTATTGCCAATCTATAAAGGTCTGTACTATTTTCAGGCCGGTTTCTTTCCAAGGGCACAACCATTTTAATAGTGGCAACCTGAAGTTTGGGACTAAGAAAACTTTATGAAAGGAGGATGTCACTATGGCTAACGGAACAGTAAAATGGTTTAATGAGAAAAAAGGTTTTGGTTTTATCGAACCTGAAGATGGCGTCGATGTGTTTGTTCATCACTCAGGTATCAATGCAAGCGGCTTTAAAACCCTTAATGATGGGGATAGCGTAACATTCGATATTGAGCAGGGACCGAAAGGTCCTTCAGCAGTTAACGTAACAGTTGTTTAACTGACTGACCGATTTATACAAAAAAGGGCATTTCGGTTTTTCCCGAAATGCCCTTTTTTTATTTTTAATCACTTTCCCCTGCTTTACCTGATGAGGGGAACACTTCCGGCATTGCTAAACGGAAATCGTTTTTCTCCGCCAGGTACGTTAAATATCATTTCACCGTTTATTCCATATTCACTTGATTCTCCGGCCAGCATATCAAAAGCGGATTTTCCCAGCTGGATAAAACTGATTTTAAACGGAATATCCATTGTTTTTTTTCCATTCTTTTATCGAATGCCGATGCCAGGAGCCGGCTACAACATGACCGGACCGTACTCCTTTGAAATACTTATCATAGACTTCCTGATTTATAATTTTAACCCGAACCGTACCAAATCAAATTTTTGCTAAAAGGGTGATTAAAGATGCGAAGATGTTCAGCTTGAAACCGAAATCAAAGCCCCCCTGCTGGCATTTTCCTGCCATGATGTCAGCTCAGCGATTCTGACAGATGATGCGCTGGCCAAGGTGGAAGGTCTTGAGAAAAAGCTGGGAATCAGCCTGCTGGCAGTCAATCCCTGATCTTAATTATATGAAGAAAAAAAAAGTAGTCATTCCCGGTATCGGTGAAGTCCTGTTAGAGCAGAGCAGTCGGGCAAAGCATATGAATCTGTCCATCCGCCCGTTTCGGGGAATTCGGGTGGCTGTGCCAAAAGGAATATCCTTTAAATCCGCAGAAGCTTTTGCCCGGTCAAAATCCCAATGGGTCTTAAAACATCTCCCAAAGCTACAGGCGATTGAAGATGCGGCGGCCCGGCGTCAAAATGAGTCTCCTGACAGTCATATTGACCGGAAAACAGGCCGTCAAATATTGCTTCAACGGCTGAATGAACTCTCTGAAAAATATGCTTTGCCGTATAACCGGGTATTTGTAAAAAATCAGAAAACCCGTTGGGGAAGCTGTTCGGAAAAAAAGAACATTAATCTGAATATCAATCTTGTGAGCTTGCCGGAAATATTAATGGACTATGCCATTATGCATGAACTGGTGCATACAAAGGAATTAAACCATAGCTCTCAATTCTGGGATCTTCTGGAGAAATATATGGAAAACGCAAAGATTTTGGACCGGGAACTTCAGCAATACAGCCTTTTTCTTTTGAGGTAACATTCGAAGCGACTATTTTTTACCATCACTTTACCAATGGCGTGTTTCTTCTTGTGCAACCGGTGTGCTTGGTTGTCAGGGAGTAGAGGTGATGTCGTTGAATTTATTTTTTGACTTGTTCCAATTGCTATTATGATGTTATTCATTTGAACAGGTTGTCAGTAATACAGCACATTATTTAATAACTCAATCATGGAGGATATTTCAGATGGCAGAGGTTCAATTAGGAAATCCGGCTGTTGTGGGTCTTGGTGGTTTTGGTATGACTACATTAATCTTGCAGTTCCATAATCTTGGGTGGGTCGGCCTGGGGCCTGTATTATGGATCGGTTTATGTTTTGGAGGCACGGCTCAGCTGGTTGCGGGATTGCTGGAGTTCAAAACCGGCAATAATTTCGGTTTCGGTGCTTTTACCGCTTATGGAGCATTTTGGATCTCTCTTTGTTTGTTTGTAATTTTTGGCACTAATCCGGAAATAGTTAAAGCCTATCCGGTGCTCAAGTTTAATGCCCATGAACTTGGCATGTATCTGGTTGTTTGGACACTTTTCACAATTATCTTTTTTATCGCCGCTCTCAAGCATAACACAGCGCTGGCTATTCTTTTCGGTACCCTTGTCATCGGTTTCATTGGCTTGGATCTGAAAGAGCTCTACGGAATGGAAGCCGTCGGCACCTTCGCCGCTTGGGATCTGATTGTATGCGCCTTCACCGCTTGGTATTTAATGGCCAAAATCATTCTTGACGAGGTCGGTATTAATTTGCCGGTTGGAGGCCCCTGGCTCTAACTAACCATTAAGGATATCACCGGTAGCCTGGATCTGGCATTTTATATTTCCGCAGGAATTCTTGTTGCCATGGTCGTACTCTGCCGTCTAACCAAAAAACCGGAACACAAAGTCTGATTTGATCTTTGATTTTCAACCTGAATTGAGCATTTAAAATTTTAAACGCTCAATTCAGATGAACTCGTAAAAAATCGCCCGGATGGCTAAGTAAAAATTCCATATACAAGGCGTAGTGGTTTTTCAGATTTAAGATAATACATGTAGTATATTGAGAAATTGAAAAACCGCTACAACGCCGTAGATGGGACTTTTTACGACGCCATCAATTCAGGTTCAAGTTTTGTCGCCTGAAGTAGTAAAATTTGATCGATATCATAAAGGGCATTGTCAGAGGAAATAAAATTTGTGTGTTATCTACGATCGCTGTTAGGGAACTTCCAAATATTAATATACCAAACTTGCTTGCCTTTTTGGTCGTCTTCTTCGTTGTATCAACAGTTACATAACCAGTTATGCGCCTGTTGACGCGCCTTGAATACGACCAAAAATTCTGCGCAATTCCGGTATATTAATATTTTCCA
>JAQIBZ010000399.1 GCA_027858815.1 Desulfobacteraceae bacterium | reverse complement strand
CGCACCCTACGGAAAAGATGGCGGAGACGATAATCATGGTTCGTTTCAATGGTTTCCATTACATTTTTTCTTCAAGTAGTTAATCACAAATCAAGATTTGACACCATTCCCCTTATGTTTTTATTAAACTCCGCAAAGTCGGCAACTGTTCCGGTCACCATATATCTTTGGTCTTAATTGAAACAAATAACCGGATAAATATTTTACCAAATGATATAAATACCATAAATTCCCCAAAAACGCACGTAAAAAAGAGCTAATCTCTATATTTTCTGAGATAAAATCGCCTGCTGTTTGGTTCTCATAATAATCTAAAACACGACATTTAAAACCAATCCCACTTAAGAGTTTAATCAGGTAAATTTTTTTGAGACTTATGGGCTACGACATTTTGACGGATGTATGACATTGTGTCGTTTTGGTTCAACGAGCAGATTATAGGTATTTTATTTTTAATTGTACGATTAAGGATGTCATTGTTGCATTTATTCATATTTATATTTCACGTTTCAAACAGGAAAAGGGTATCCGGAATAAAAAAATATTCTGTAAATTCAAATACTAAAAATTGAAAATATAGTTTTATTATTCTACCCCGATAAGCTGGCAAACAAGTTGCAGGTAAAATATTGGGTTCTATCGTGCCACAAAGTGGTAATTGTAATTAATATCTGATGCATTATCTTTAATTAGGGTGCATAGGGTGCAAATAAAAAAAACTGATACACTGAATTTCAGTTTATCAAAGGATGGTTAAAATGAAACGAGCACATGTCCTGCTAAGTATTATATTTTCTCTTTTTTTGATTTTTTCAGTTACCGGGACAGGGTTCGGAAATGAGTTTGTCGAAAAAAAGGAACTGAAAACCTTTAATGCTCAAAAATGGACCCCGGGAGAAATCCTCGTCAAATTCAAAAGAGGAGTGTCTGAGAACAACATTCATAACGCCAATCAGAAGAATGGGGCCTCGATTCTGTCAAAAAGCAAACGGGGCGAATTTCTGCGCCTTCGGATTCCACCAACCAAAACAGTCGAAGAAATGGTTGAGATTTACCGCAAGAATCCCAACGTGGAGTATGCGGAACCGAATTTTACCAGCACCGCATTGTTTGTTCCCAATGATCCTGCTTACACATATCAGTGGAATTTTGATAATCCGGTCAACGGGGGGATTCAAATGGAGCAGGCCTGGGATGTTCAGACCGGTTCTGCAAGCGTTATTGTCGCGGTTCTCGATACCGGCGTTGCTTACGAAAACTATGATAATTTCCTGCAAGCCCCGGATCTGGCAGGCACATCCTTTGTCCCGGGTTATGACTTTATAAATAATGACACGCATCCCAATGACGATGAAGGTCATGGGACCCATGTAACCGGAACAATCGCTCAGCAAACCGACAACACCATCGGTGTTGCCGGAATCGCCTTTAATGTATCAATTATGCCTGTAAAGGTTTTAGATTCCACCGCTAGCGGTTCGACTTCTCAAATTGCGGACGGTATATATTTTGCAGCGGATAACGGCGCTGACGTCATCAATATGAGCCTGGGTGGTCCCAGCCCTTCCACAACAATGAGTGACGCGCTGGCATATGCATATAATATGGGCGTAACCATTGTCTGCGCAGCCGGCAATGAATACTACTACTTTAACTTGCCTTCCTACCCGGCGGCTTATGATGATTATTGCATTGCTGTGGGAGCGACAAGATACGATGAAACAAGATCCTATTATTCCAATACCGGCAGCTATATTGATATCGTGGCCCCTGGTGGCGATGTGCGGGTTGATCAGAATGGCGATGGTTATAATGACGGCATCCTGCAGCAAACATTCGGGAGCGATCCCAAAATTTTCGCTTATTATTTTTATCAGGGGACATCAATGGCATCACCGCACGTGGCTGCTGTCGCTGCACTTCTCATCTCAAATGGTTTGACAGGACCCACAAGTATTCGGAATGCATTGATATCCACGGCAAAAGACAAAGGCCCAGCCGGCTGGGATTCGCAATTCGGTTGGGGTATCGTGGATGCCTATGCTGCGCTTAATTATGTTGATACGGATAGTGACGGCATTTCCGACGATGATGAGACCAATATATATGGAACAGATCCAGGTATAGCCGATACAGATGCTGACGGCATCGGTGACGGAGATGAACTCAACTTTTGGGGTGATCCGGGCTATCTGACGGACCATGACGGGGATATTGCAACCTTTCCCAACAATCTGCTGGACCCGGATTCAGACAATGACGGATTGCTTGACGGAGAAGAAATCAATACATATGGATCGAACCCGAGCCTGGCCGACACAGACAGTGACGGTCTTAGTGACTTCGAGGAAGTCAATACATATTCAACCGACCCGGCTCTGTCTGATACGGACGGAGACGGCATTGATGACGCTAATGAACTGATCTACTGGGGAGATCCGGGCTACCTGACGGATTATGACGGAGATGCGGCCACGTATGCCAATAATCTGCTGGATCCGGATTCAGACAATGACGGGTTCTATGACGGGCGAGAACTTTTGGCAGGAACGAATCCCGCGGATGTCCTGGAATTTCCTTTGATTGGATTTTATCTACAATCCAACACCAGTGATGGTAGCGTGACGTTTACTGATACTTCCGGGGCGGGGCACCTGGTGACCGGCAACGGCAACGTGCACCATGAGACTTTCGGCCTTGACACAGCCATCAACTTTGATGGCACCGGCGATTACCTGAGCCTGCCCGACCAGGATGACTGGGATTTCGGGACCGATAATTTCACCATTGATCTGTGGGTGAATTATACAACGATCCCGTCAGACAACAGCAATGGAATCTTTGGGACAGGTACATGGCCGATAGTGGGCACCTACCGCTATGCTATGAAGATAAACAATGGCACTTTAAGTTGGTACGACCCTTTTACAGGGTGGGTAGACACAGGCATCGCACCAGTGGCAGATACATGGTATCATCTGGCGGTTGTTCGATTCGGTGATACGCTGTCAATTTATGTCAACGGGTCAGAAACCATTACAGCCGA
>JAQIBZ010000317.1 GCA_027858815.1 Desulfobacteraceae bacterium | reverse complement strand
GCATCATACCTTGCGCCATTTTTATTTTTATTTATTGTCGGCATTATAAGTCATATAAAATTTACCAGACAAAATGGGCCTGATCTTCAATCAGCCGCCAAAAGATTTCTTAAATTATACTTTTCAACGATAGTCCTTAGTTTAATCTTCTCTTTCAACAATGACAATCTATCACATATCGATTATTTTAAGCTCCTATTTTATACCATAAAAAGTCATAATATATTGATGGTGATTGCATATGTTTATTTAATTAATGAATTTATTCTGCATTCAATCTTTCAATACTTTCATCAAAAACTTTCATCAAAAATCATATTTATGCTTACGTTCGGATTACTGATAATCATATTCAATATTCACACCAAAAGTATTTACCCGACACGCAATGCCTTACCACTTTTTCTGATTGTATTATCCGGATTATTTACAGCGCTTCTTGGTGATTTGTTTTTAAGTATAAACAACATAATCGATCACAAAAAAATAATATTTTCAATATTTTATTACATCATTATCCCTGCCATCATTTGTTTGACAAGTTTAATAATAATAAAACCGTCCATGGGTTCAATAAAAGAAATGAATATCATTTATTTTATGTATTGCTTTACTTTATCGGTGATTATTATCGAAATATTAAATTGGGATTATAAAAACACATTTTGTGAAACAATAAAAAAAACTCTATCGTTAATGGGAAGGCATTCATTGGGTTTGTACATATTTCATTTTTTTATCGGATTCACCGTTGAAAAATATATTTTAATTAAATTCGTTCCGCACAATTATTGGCCGGTGAATATTGTGATTGTCTTTATATCGTGCATTGGAATGGCATTATTTCTTGATAGCTATAAAAAGGCACCCAACATCCCATATATATTCAAAAGAAATGCCAGTTAAAAGCGGGAAGGCTTAACCCAAATTACTCGGTTGTCATGTTACATACACAAAAAAAATAGCTTTTAAAATGATATTTCAATTGTCGCCCTTTTCAGGAATAAACGAATCAATCACGTCCGCCAGACGATCCCATGAAAACCGGTATTTCTCTCTTTTTATATTTTCCACAAAGACCGGAGCCTTCTTTCCCTTATAAAATTTTGGCATTATTCACCCAGGACAGCGGATTGATTGAGTCGATTATTCTTTCGATTCCCATCGCGTGAATATTTTCTTTACGGGGATCAATGTCCGTCTTTCCGGGAAACAGGCATTTTGGATACTGGCGTTTGAAAGAAAAAAACCGAACATCATGACGATTTCAAAGGCTTTGATGGAGCAACGTTGTATAATGGGCAATGCCTCCGCGAAAAGGATAAGATGGACCGATGAGCACAACTTTCATTTTTTATTATTTTCGTTAATCAAATCGAGTTCAATTCGCTTAATCCGCAGCAGCGTTTCTTCTATTAATTTCCTATTAAAAGATATCACATCTCCAAGGAGCCCTACGATAAGCACCTGGAATCCAATAATAAAAAATATCGATGCAAATATCAGAGATTGAATATGTCCCGCCCCTTCGCCTGACAGATAGAAATACAAAAAACGAACCGACGGAATCAACGCGCAAAGTATGCAGAAACTACCCAGGAAAAAAAAAGCCTTTAACGGCTTAAACATCGTATACATTCGAATCATGGTATTTAACTGATTGAAGATAAACTTAGGGATACTTTTCGCCAAACGTGATTCTCTTGTTTTGGGGTTGGTCCCGACCGGGATGCTCATGATGTTTAACTTTTTCTTCCCAGCCTGAATAACGGTTTCAACCGTATATGAATACTCGGAAACAATATTCAACTGCATGGCAGCATCCCTGCTGAAAGCACGAAATCCGCTGACAGCATCCGGAATACTGGTATCAGAAAGCCGCCGAACGACCCAACTGCCCAAATTCTGAAGTCTCTTTTTCATAAAAGAAAAATGCGCAATACTGTCTGTTTTTCGATCACCAATGACGATATCAGCCTTGCCTTCAACAACCGGGGCAATTAATTTTGGGATATCTTTTCCCATGTACTGATTGTCGCCATCTGTGTTTACGATAATATCAGCGCCAAGCCTTAAGGAAGCTTCCAGGCCTGCTATAAATGAGAACGCCAGACCTTTATTTTGCTTGTTCCTTACGATATGGTCGACACCCAACTCTCTGGCAACTTCAACGGTTCGATCAGAACTGCCGTCATCAATAACAAGAATCTCTACATGGTCTATTCCCGGGATGTTACGCGGAATATCCTTCACTGTCTGGGGAAGCGTCTTTTCTTCATTATAACACGGAATCTGGACAATTAATTTCATTTCAAAAGCTCGAATAATTTGAATTTTGTGGCTTTTTTATCAAAAGTAAAAACCGTTTCGCATCCATTGATTTTAGCCGAATGTGCGATTAACAAATCAGAAAGATCATATCTATTGCCTTGTGCGGAAAGGACCAGTTGTTGCAGCACTGACTGGTGGTCAAATTTTAAAACCGGCATCAATAAAAGGTCGCTGATCGAGTCCAGAATTTCTTTCCTTGAAACCTCATAAACGGATTCTAAAACCCAAATCATTTCCAGAACAACAAGCAACGGCACAAACAGTTCTTTTTTTTCCGATTCGGCCTTTTTGAAAATTAAATAGACTTTCTTTGACTGCAGTTCATCATCGCCGGTTAAAAATCGAATTAAAATGTTTGTATCGATCGCTTTCATGTAAACTTATCCTTCATCCGATTTCTAACTGCATCCTCCATTGCCTCAATAGATACTGCTTTTTTACCGGGTTTATGTAATTTGCAGAAAATTTCATCCACTTTCTTAGAAACCGGCCGAAGGGTAGCCGCTCCCTCATCTGTAACTACAATTTCAATTTTATCACCCGTATTTAATTTCAGAGAATCCCTGATTGCCTTTAGAATTGTAATCTGCCCTTTTGAGGTGAGAGTTGCTAACGCCATAATATTCTCCTTACTTTAAACAGAGTCATACCTATATGTAAGGCGATAACAACAAAATGTCAAGAAAGCTTACGGAATCGTTGATTTAATTAATGAATAATGAGCCAATTGACTTGCAACTGTCAGGAACGAATTTGTATGATCACCCCTTTCCGTGGCACCTTTTCCACCTTCCCACCTCCTGCTCACCTTTTGAACTTTCACCTTTCAGTTTCGATCTAAAAGCTTTTCAATTCCGTTCACCAGATACTCCCATGAAAACCGGTATTGCTGATTTTTGATGTTTTCCCCAAACGTCACAGCCTTATTCTCATCAAAAAACCGAATTACAGCCCGGGCGATGGCGAACGGGTCCGCCGGTGGCACCACGAATCCCGTTTTTCCGTCTTCCACTATTTCCGGCAGACTGCCCACAGCCGTGGCCACTACCGGTTTGTTAAAACCAAACGCCATCTGCACCACACCGCTGCCGGTTGCCGAAACATAGGGCTGAACCACCAGGTCCGCCGCATTGAAATATTGGTCAACATCCTCATTGGGCACATACGCGTCAACAATTTTGACATGCGCACCAATACCCAGATCATCAATCATCTTGAGGTAAACAACCTTGTCCTTCCAGAATTCACCCACGATCAAAAGCGTCAAAGGAATCTTGTCTGTAATTGCCGGCATTGCCGCTAAAAGATATTTCAAGCCCTTATACTCGCGTATAAAACCAAAAAAAAGAATCACCGGAGACTTCACCGCAATAGCTTTTTGGCAGGGTTCGGATACTATTCCGTCTGAATTAAATGCATCATAGGTGGGATGAAATTGCCTGCGGATAATTGATCCGGGCAGCATGGACCGAAGGTTGACCTCATCTTCTTTTGAATGGACAATATAATAATCCCCCAATCTTAAAACCATCCGGGTGAGAAGCTTATCAAAAAACCTCGATTCGTGGGCCTCCACATTATGACAAATAAATAAGATTTTTGCGTTTGACCGATGTTTGACAAGACTGAGTATCGTTAAAAACTGGGGCGCCCAGAAAGATACCCACCAGGGGAGGATGACCAGATCACATCGGCTTTGAACAATTTTTTGTGCCGTAGCGATCCAGGTCAGCGGATTCATGGAGTCAAGTACCCGTTCCAGGCCGGGAGCTGCAAACGGTGAAAGGCTGGGATCAATATCCGTCTTTCCGGGAAACAGCCATCCGGGATATTGCCTTTTAAACGCAAAAAAGCGTACCTCGTGCCGCTTTTTTAAATGTCTGTAAAGCAATGTCGTATAATGGGCGATGCCCCCACGAAACGGCGCACTCGGACCTATCATAGCGATTTTCATCTTCCTCCCCTACCTGACCCTCTAAAAAACTTGACACTCCGATAAATTGTTATACAATGTATAACATAAATATATTGATGAGGTAAACACAAAATGCTTGCCATTCGACTAGATAAAAGAATTGAACAAGACCTAACGCTTCTTGCAAAAAAACGCGGCAGCAACCGCAGTGCATTGGTGCGTGAGGCAATCCTGCGATATCTGGAAGACAATGAGGACCTGGAGCTGGCAATCGAGGCTAAAAATCAGACCAGCACTCGCAAATCATTAATTAAATTGAGAAAAGAACTTGGCCTGGACAGTTGAAATCAGTAATGTTGCTGAACGGCAAATACGCAAACTGGATCGACCGCTTCAAAAACGGTTACTCGATTGGCTTCATGACCGGATTCAAGACTGTAAAGACCCCCGCCATTTTGGAGAACCGTTAAAAGGCAGCCACGCCGGTTTATGGCGGTATCGAATTGGAGACTTCAGAGTGCTGTGCGAAATTCAGGATGAAAATATTATTGTCCTGATTCTCGCCATTGGCCACCGCCGTGAAATTTACAAACGAACTTGAATTTATGAATTGATATTCTAATCTGCGTGTATCTGCGGCAAAACAAGCAAAAATTTTATAATTATCCGGTTATCCCCTTCGCTCAGATAAATTTCTCAATGGAAACATCAAAAAGTTCGGCAAGTTTTTTTGCAGCAGCCTTGCTGATCGAGCGATGCCCGTTTTCCATGTTTGAAATATTTTGTCGGGTGAAATTACCCAATTTTTTCCCCAACGCTTCCTGTGTATATTTATAAAGTTTGCGATAAACACGCATATTATCGCCGGGGTTCATAGTTGAGCGAATAGAACGATACCAATTACTTTCGATCACCTCAACCAGCTCTTCATCTTCATTCTCTATGATCTCAATCTCCCCAAATTCGGATCGAAGGTATTCGACCAATGGACGGGTAATTTCTCCATCAATCCTAATATGGGGCTTTTTCACGACTACCTGCATAATACACCTCGATTTCCATGATTTCGTTCCGCACGCTCCAGCAAGCAACCCATGAAATGGAGTTACTACATTTCAAGAAAATATGTTCTTACCCCTTCTCCATCTGCGTGCGTCTGCGTCAATCTGCGGCAAATATTTTCTTTTTATAATCAGCCGCAGATGAACGCAGACGAACGCGGATAAAATAAAAAAACCACATCATTGCGAGCGCAGCGAAACAATCTCAGAGTTCGGGATTCATAAGTCAGAATATAAAAAAGAATCATGCCTTTTCCCACGGCACAGGGGTTTGCATCGTCTTGCGCAAACCATCACCGGGGTAAGGTTGCATATCCAACCGCGCAAGAAACTTCGCATAGGCTTCCGGATCAGCCGCGATGATCGCCTGATCATAAAGGGCCTCTTCCGCTGCCAAACGAACGGCATCCAAAATAAAATCAGTCCGGTTCTTACCGCGTAGCCGGGCCGCACGGTCGATAAGGTTCCGTTCCTCCGGTTTGATGCGAATAATGGCAGTAAGTTGCTTTTGCATGTCATCTACTCCTATGTTAATTCATCTATGAATTGATATTTTATCCGCGTTCATCTGCGTGCGTCTGCGGCAAATCAATCAAAATGCAATAAAATCCGAATATTTTCCTGAATTACACAATTAACAATTATTTTCAGTTTTGCTCATTCGAATTTTCTTATTAATTACGTGTCTTCTATGCTTGATTCGAGAAAATCTGCGAAAGCTGACATTTCCTTTTTTAATTGATCAAAAAGATTCGGAGCGTTAAGCGTAAGCCGTTCCATTCTGGATGGGTCAAACTTATATGTATAGACATTTCGAACAATATGTCGGAATCCCCGATAATCATCCAACCATTGTCGGACTTCCTCAGAAATGACTGCAGGACGAACATTCAGCACTTCGTCGGCCATCTGCATAAGCAAGGCATGATGCCAGTTTGCTCCTTGAGGCAAAAGACCATCTACATGGACGGCTATTCTCTCAAAAAGTCGCTCAATACCGGAATAAAAGCCATGAAGGTTTAAAGCGATCCCGTCCAGATACAAATCATCATTATTCTGCCTGGCTTTTTCCAATCCCGACATCGCACGCATCAGCGTATAATCAATATCAATCAACTCTTGGCGGATATGAATCGCTAATTGAAGCAGTCTCTGGCTCACAATTCCATCCCTTGTTCAAATATTGATTTTTTGATTGACTCACGACATAACTCCGGATCAATCATGTCGATTTTATAGTATTCACTGAGCCCTGTAACTGCGGCAACTGCCTTGTAATAAGCATCACTGGGAATCCCCCATGCAGCTATGTCAATATCCGAGAATTCAGTAAAGCCGATATTGGTAGTCAAAGAGCCAAAAACAACAACTCTTTGAGCACCAAAACGCTCTCGTAGGAGATTAGCAGCCTGTTTGGCTACTCGAAGCGCATTTTCACGGCTCTGCTGAGAAACCGACGACTGCTCTGATATTTCTTTGATCATTTGAATAGAAGGTCTGTATCGCTTCCATTCCTTTGGTGTCATTTGTAGCGCTGTTTTGGGCATAATCTTTTATTCCGATCTTCCGTTTCTTCATTTCTGCCAATATTTCTTTTTACCATAAGATTTAATGAATCAAACGGCAACACAATGCTGATTCAGGCAGATAATCACTTCGTTATTATTAAACTCCACAAAGTCGGCAGCTGTTCCACCCCCGAATACTGGTCTTAATTGAAACAAATATCGGCAAAAACCACAAAACCCCATGTAGGGGAGGGATTTACCCCCTCCCGCCGCCAATCGTTATCTTTCCGGGCGGGGCTCAACCCCGCACCCTACTTAATTCATGGTAATTCGGATTGGCGAATAGTGGCTGCAAGTTGCTTTTGCATGTCATCTACACCTACGTTAATTCATCTATGAATTGATATTTTATCCGCGTGCGTCTGCGGCAAAACAAACAAAAATTTTCCGGTCAGATGGCGACCGACCATCCAACCATCGGTCCATGCTGGAATAAAAATATCATGTTAAGAACTTTTCATATTCCGTGTCACGCAACTCATGGCATAATTCAGAATAATTGATTATGCGGTCGGATAATTTTCCTGGATTCTGTTTTTTTGTACCCGCCTTTAATTCGCAGGAATCATCAACACCAATGAAGTCCAACAGTTTTTTAATAGATTGCGTGGCTTTAATCAGCTGATATTCAATCTCTAAAAAATCCTGGTTGACTGCGCGGATTTTGTTTCTCGCTGTTTGATAGAACGCCTCATTCTTATTCACATAACGCTTGAACCGGGTTGCGCAGACATAAACAGGCACCGGCTGACTATTCGGACGATAGACGTATACCTTATTTTTTTTTGCCATAATGTGGGATGTGTATATCTTTAAATAATTATTTCTTCTTAAAATAATCTTTTTAATCTTTGGCTGATGAATTAAATAGCTAAGAATCAGAGGATTATGATTAGGAAAAATTTTAAATCCCACTGCTTTTTTCTCAAAACCGTCAGAGTATATTTTCTCTAAAAAAGAAAATGGATTTCGATTCCTCGCCCACATAGCGGACAAATCGCCCTGTCCGCCCGCTGCAGCATAAATCTTTTGCCAGTGAAAAAGCTCATAGTGGCATAATATCTCCGGATGAGAATTCAACATACTGACTAAAAGATTAGAACCCGTGCGAGGTGCAGCTATCAATACGAATTTGATATGCTGATTATTCCATATAGCGGAGTTGTCCATTTTTTTCAGGGTAAAAGCAGGAGAAAACCGGGCATAGGCAAAACCCATCGCTTTCGCTATATCCAACCATTCGATCCGCATCTAAAAATTTCCCCTTTTATTTTCCACCTTTTATTTTAAAATCCACCCGTCAAAGAATAATAAGCCCTTCGGGTATGTGCTGCAAAAACCGACTAACAAAAAAAACCACGTCCATAGCGTAAAAACGCTATCTTGCAATTCTTCCGTTTAAACTCTGTTTAACTCCGGCCGGCACCGACTCCGGCGCACGAACCCCTCTACTGAAGCCCACACTATAAAATATAATTCCAATCATATAAAACGGTAACGATGACAAAAAATTCCAAAATTGAAATAAGTTATAGGGAAATTTGTTCCTGCTCACGATTTGAATGGTTCTGATCAATTTTACAGGTAGAATCAAAGTCGCATAAATTGGATGTTTTACCAAAAAGGCCCCGGGTTGTGGTAAAATTTTGCGGATGAGGGCCGCACTGAAACCCAGCGTTACCTGATTGCTTAAAAAAGGTCTAAGTCGGTTGCGATTATTATGTTTAATCTTTATTTTCGGTTCAAATAAAATTTTGACGCCTATTTGTCTTATATTATAAGACAGAAACATATCTTCAGACGCCCTGATTTCAGGGAAATTACCCGTTTCTTTTAAA
>JAQIBZ010000508.1 GCA_027858815.1 Desulfobacteraceae bacterium | reverse complement strand
GTTTGGTAAAAAACTCTCTATTGTTCATATTCCGTATCATTCGTATTAAAAAAGTTTTCATAATACCTTTTTTTCGTCCGGCACCTGCAAGGTATTATGTCAGCGTCGCATATTGAAATGGATCAGATAAAATTATCTTGACGAAAATGCTGCACACTTATATTTGAATCATTTTAAATTTAATAATATATATTATATAAAACACAAATCGTCAAACAATTGAATCTGAATGCCAAGCAATAATCAACCATTCCTTCGAATATGCCTGCTAAGTTACCGCAGTAATCCTCATTGCGGTGGACAGGGAGTATATATAAAAAGTTTAAGCCGCGCCCTTTCATTGCTCGGCCATAAGGTGGATGTCATTTCAGGTCAGCCCTATCCTATTCTTGATCCGAATATTAAACTGATTAAACTGCCCAGTCTGGATCTTTATAATCCGGAGGATCTGTTTCGCGTTCCCAAAGTTTCTGAACTCATGAATGTCACCAACCTGATTGAATGGCTTGGTATCTCCACTATGGGATTTTCAGAACCCCTTACTTTCGGGATGCGTGCTTACAAATACCTGAAAACCAGGTTCCATCAATATGATATCATCCATGACAACCAGAGTCTTTCCTATGGCTTATGGTCAATTAAAAAGAAAATTCCCACCATTGCAACCATTCATCATCCAATAACCGTTGACTTGGCTATTGCTGTAAAATCCGAACCGGTTTTATGGAAAAAGTTAAAACATCTCCGGTGGTATTCTTTTTTAGGCATGCAGAAAAAAGTTACTAAAACCCTGCCCCATCTTATCACTGTATCCGAATGTGCACAAAACGATATCAGTAAAGAATTTAAGATTCCCAAAGACCGGTTTACCGTCATTTCCAATGGAATCAATACAGATCTTTTTTACCCCATGCCGGAAATCAAACGTCGGAAAAACCGCATTATTGTAACAAACAGTGCGGACACGCCCCTTAAGGGGCTTTATTATCTCCTGCGATCAGTGGCGGAAATATCCAAAAAGAAAAAGATAGAACTGATAGTAATTGGAACCCCCAAGAAAAACGGAAAAATTCTCCGGCAGATTAAAAAACTGGGCATCGGTTCTTTTGTTACTTTTACCGGCAGGATCAGTTACGAGGAATTTGTCCGGCAATATGCCATAGCTACCGTTGCCGTTATACCCTCGGTATATGAAGGATTCGGCCTGCCGGCCGGTGAAGCAATGGCTTGCGGCGTTCCGGTCATTTCAACAACTGGCGGTGCATTGCCGGAAGTTGTCGGCGATGCCGGTATCTTAGTCCCGCCGGCTGATCCGGAAGCATTAACAAAAGCGATCACAGACGTTTTAAATAACCCGGACCTGGCGGCCAAATTAAGCAAAGCCGGATATCAAAGGGTCCAGAACCATCTAACATGGAACGCAGCAGCACGAAAAACAGCTGAAGCGTATCGAAGAGCAATAAATGATTACCGTAAAATTTGATCGTTTGAGTATTAAACCAAAAGAAAAGATTTTAGACATCGGGTGCGGTTCCGGCAGACACATTGGAGAAGCATCCCGATATAAAGGTGCTACCGTCATCGGCGCGGACATGAACTTCAACGATCTTGTTGAAGCACGAAACCGGCTGAACTTTATCAAAAACTGCGGAGAACACGGTGGCGGAGAAAGAGGCCTATCCGCCGCAGACATCACTGCACTCCCTTTTGCTTCCGAAAGTTTTGATCATGTCATATGCTCTGAAGTCATGGAACACATTCCGGATGAGTCAACAGCGGTACGGGAACTCGACCGTGTTCTCAAACCCGGCGGCAACATGATTATCAGTGTGCCAAGATTTCTCCCTGAAAAAATCTGCTGGATGCTGTCGAAAGAATATTATAATGCCAACGGCGGCCATGTCCGGATTTATAAAAAAGAAAAGATCACATCAATGTTTGAAAAACTGGGACTAATCAAACAGGGGTCGCATTATGCCCACAGTCTGCATACACCTTACTGGTGGCTGAAGTGCCTGGTCGGCCCGGGCCGCGATGATTCGTTGCCCGTCAATCTGTATCACCGGCTGCTGACATGGGATATTATGGAAAAGCCCAAACTCACCCGAAACATTGACACACTGCTTAATCCTATTCTGGGAAAAAGCCTGGTACTTTATTTCAGAAAGATAAATAGTCCTGTTTATTAAGTCATCAGAACAATCCTGAGTGCATCCAGCCGGAATCTTGCTTCCTGAACATGACTGCAAAGTGAATGCTTTTCATTTTCCATAATATTAATTTCTTCACTGCGAATATCAGGATTTACCTTTTTCAGTTCTTTTAATCTTGAAATTTCTGTTCCCATGACTGATTCAATTTCAGCCAGTGCCGATTCGATAATCGGCTGTGCTGATGATTCAGCAATTTCCAAAGAAGTGTTAACCATATTCGGAAGCAGAATTTCTGCGATTTCACTGTTTTCATTGAGCCAGGAACCGGACAAATCTTTAAGATTCTGTTTAAATGCAGCAAACGGATAATCGTCCGTCACATTATTACCGGAAGTATCCACGACCAGGCGAAAAGGTAATGGCGGCAAAAAACGATCAATGTTCAATCCGACGGGTGCCACACATTCAATCACAAATACGGCTTCCAGAACAATACCCTGGTTTCCGGAATTTTGCCATATTGCCAGACTGCTGTTACCTTTTACCGTTCCCAACAGCATTTCCATGGCACCGGTAACCATGGGGTGATCCCAGCTTAAAAAACCGATTTCACCTCTTGTACATGCCACCGACCTGTCAAATGTAATCACCTGCCTGGTTTCACCCAGGGCGGGAACCGGAAATTCCGATCCGGTCAGATCATTAAAATGAAGACGCAACGTGCGATCTGAAATTTCATCAAAGCGGATGCCGTAATGATCAAAAATTTTCTGCATGAATTGATCCAGATCCCGGCTCTGATCAATGGCAGTAATTTCTTCAGTCAGCTTTTTTGCAGTTGCCGCATGATATGAATTCAGCTCAAGTATCCGATTTCTGCCGTTTTCAAATTTTTCAGCAAGATCTCTTCGATAAATTGTGGTTTCACGAACCAGTTCAGAAAAATCAGATTCTGAGAAACAATCATTTTCAATTTTAGCAATTAAAAGTTCTGCCATCGGCGATCCGAATTTTTTATACAGATGGTGAACACCGCTGATGTTATTTTCAAAAATGCCCAATCCGACACTATACCAGTTTACAAGAATTTCCCAGGCACTGTTTTTCAGATACGGAACGTGAATGTAAATATCCTGTTTCTGGCCAATCCGGTCCAGGCGGCCGACCCGCTGCTCTAACAGTTCGGGATTCAAAGGAAGATCAAACATTACCATATGATGGGCAAACTGAAAGTTTCGGCCCTCGCTGCCGATTTCCGAACAGATCATTATCTGAGCCCCATCTTTTTCAGAAAACCATGCCGCATTCCTGTCCCGCTGAATCAGGGTCATGTTTTCATTAAAAAGGCCAATTTTTACATTTAGTTGTTTTTTTACAGCTGCTTCAATGGCTTTAGATTTTTCAGGAGAACTGCAAATAACCAGGATCTTTTTATTTGCCAGCCTTTTTTGAAGATCCACCAGAAACTGAATCCGGGGATCACTGACATAATCATAGGAGGCAACGATTTTATCTTTTTTTAATTCAGCCAATAATTCAAGATTTGCCAGGGTGATACGTTCACTCGTTGCAGTAAGCGGATATAATTTTTCAAACCGTCGGAAAAACCAGCCGATGGAAGCACGGGTATTTCTGAAAATTACCCGGCCGGTCCCCTGCCGGTCCAGAATTTCTAAGGCAAGTTTTTTACGCTCTATTTCACTGCCGTTTAAAGAAGATTGAAACCGTTTTTTGTCTTCAAACAATTCAAACCCGGATAAAGATGCAGCGTTTTCAAAGTCAATATTTTCTGTTTGCCCATTGTTGATCTGATCGATGAGCCCGGCAATTTTTTGAAAATTGGCAGCATGTTTTGTAAACACTTTAAAATTATGATATCGGGCCGGATCCAACAGCTTGAGACGGGCAAAATGACTGCGCTCACCCATTTGATCCGGCGTTGCCGTTAACAGCATCATACCGGAAGAAGCCTGACCCAATGATTTAATAAACTGATACGCCGGGGTGTTTTCTTCAATATGGTGTGCCTCATCCACTACCAGCATATCCCAACCGGCATTCAGCGCCTGTTTTTTCCAATGTTTATTGTCAAAAAAGTCAAGACTGCAGATACCCAGCTGGTTTTCGAGAAACGGATTCATGCGGGAATTCTGTGATTGACCGGAATTCTGTTTTTCAACTGATCGGCAAAAGGACTCATCAAATATTTTAAACATCATGTTAAACCGCCGCCAAAGTTCAACAAACCATTGGTGAACCAGCGCGTCCGGAACAATAATCAGCACCCGACGAATTCTTTCACATTCGAGCAGACGCTGTATGATTAAACACGCTTCAATGGTTTTTCCCAACCCGACTTCATCGGACAGGAGAACCCGGGGCGCATAACGGGATGCGACTTCTGATGCAATGTAAAACTGGTGTCCGATCAGATCCACGCGCCCGCCAAGAAATCCCCGGACAGATGATTTTCTCGCTTTAGCTTTAACGTTGAGCGTTTCATACCGAAGATTGAATAATTTAATGGGATCGGTCAGCCCGTTGATCAGACGTTCTTTTGGCGTTGAAAAACTGATGGTATCACAAATTTCATATTCCGGGATTTCGCATCCGTTACCACAATAAACCAGCAGGCCATTGATTTCCCGGACAACTTCAATTTGAATCCGGACATCATCTCTGGAAGTTATTTTATCACCGGGTTTAAACCGGACTCTTTTTAAAGGCGCGCTGGCAATCGCATACTGCCGATGTTCATTGCTTCCCAAATAAGTGACGCTGGTGGTACGTTGTTCCACTCCGGTAATCGTTCCAAGACCCAGTTCCGGCTCTGTTTCACTGATCCAGCGCTGACCTTGTATATATTTATTCATCAAAAAGACTCTTTATTTCAGGCATCAAATCCGTCTTTTGAAAACCAGCTGCGGATATGCTTTAAAAAATAAACCAAAACAACAATGCCGATTACTGCGAATACACCCTGTATTTTGCTCATATGATCGCTCAGAAACTCAAAAAATACACTCCAGAGTACAATCGCAAAAAAAGTACCGGAAAATACGGTTAAAAAATTTCTTGTTAAGCTAAAGCAAAGGAAATAAGCAATAAACGACCCTACAACCGGCCCGGTCACCGGTAAGGGAATCATTACAAAAAGAAAAATTCCGATCCATCCGTATTTAGAAATGACTTCTTCGTATTTACGGGCATTTTTTTCAGAGTTTTTAATGGCTTTTTGTAAAAAACGGAATTTGAAATATTGATTGTTGAACGAATACAAAAAAAGGGCAAAACTGATAAAAACAATAAGGACTTCTAAAAACAGGTTGTAAAGGATGGTAATAAAAATATTAACATCAAACGCAATGCAGAGTCCGACACCAGCTGCCCGTCCACCGAGTGCATGCGCGGCAAACGCACCGAGAAGAGTCCTGCCAAGAATTATATCACTGAAAAAAGCATATCCGATGATAACTAAAAAAATTACAAACAGGAAAACAGATACAACCGACATCCTGCCAGCATCAGTACTGCAAAAAAGTCTTAAATTAAATTTATTTTCCATAGATATCCATTTTCATTTGATTCAGAATCATCTAATATACACAATCAACACTATTGCTCAAATAAAAAATTCCCGATCTTTTCATAAAAATAATATTTTCATAAAAAAATAAAAGAATTGCTAAAATGGATGACATCGCAAAAAGCAAAACACAGAAAAAAAATGAAGTTAAAGCATTGCAGAAAATGGGTGAACAGCTTGTAAAACTGTCTTCGGATCAGCTTAAAACAATTAACTTACCGGAAAATCTCTTAGCAGCTATTGAAGATGCCCAACTGATACCGCAGCATGAGGCAAACCGTCGGCAAATGCAGTACATCGGAAAGATCATGCGCAAAATAGACCCGGCGCCCATACAAGACGCACTTCAAAATTTCCAGCAGGGAAACTACCTGAAGGCACTTGAATTTAAAAAGATTGAGCACTGGCGGGATGAATTGAAATCCGGAAACACACAAATCATAGAAGAAATTATTGCCACCTGTTCCAAAGCACAAAGGCAGCGTCTGAATCAATTGGTTAGAAATGCACGGAAATTAAAAGAAAATGTTGACTCAAAAGAAGGCGGGAAATCAAAAGAAGATGCCAAAGCAGCAAAGGCTTCAAAAGCTCTTTTTCGTTATCTGAAAGAGATATATGATTACTGAATACAAAAAAAAACATACACTCATGATTTCAAACACCGCTATTATCACATTGCGACTATTATTAAAAAAAGAATCTTTATATGATTTTGAGAGGTTCTTTGCCATGAGCAAAAACCCTGAAGTGATGAAATTTATTGGGGACGGAAGTATTTATCACTGGACCAAAAAGGTGGCCCTTGAAAAGTTCAGAACAAAACTTGACTTCCAAGATGATTCTAACCCCGGAGTACGGGCGGTCTACACAAAAAAGGATTCTTTTTATATCGGCTGGTGCGCTATCAGGTATTCTAAATTTCTGGACCATATTGAATTGGGATACAGCTATTGCACAGATGCCTGGCGCAATGGATATGCTACGGAAGCAGCATCCGCGTTACTATCAGAAACATACGGGATAAAAGAGATAGACCGAATCCGGGCATGTACCCATCCTGACAATATTGCCAGCATCCGTGTGCTTGAGAAGCTGGGCTTTTCTCTCACCGGCTCAAAACACAGCCGGGCCTCAGGCCGGGACATTCCCGTTTTCCAGATTGACCGGAAAACATTTTGGCAAACCATAAAAAACAGCAGGATGGCTACAAAAGGTATTCAGCAATATTAACACCCCACTTACCGGCATCCAGTGTTTTTACAATCGTCCTTTTAAAGTCGTCATTATTATTTTTCTCGGACAAATCAACAGAAAAGGCTTCCACTTGATTTCCACTGCTGTCTGCAATGATAAAGATACGCGGCCGCTTCACAAAGGCAGGATGACTTTCGTAGACAAGCCCCAGCTCTTTTGAATCAAGTACGACCAACGTGCCAATGGGATATACACCGACCATATTAATAAAAAACTGAAGCAGCAGGGGATCCAGTTGACTGCCGGCCTGCTTGAGCATAAGATTTAAAGCTTTATCCGGGGACATGGGAATTCTTGAATATACCCGGGCAGATGTCATAGCATCATACTGATCAGCAAGGCTGACAATTCTGCTGTATAAATCAAGGGGAAAAGATTTTTTAACCGCCGGATAACCGGTATGATTATAGTACATGTGATGTTCAAACGCTACAATGACTGACCGGATTGAAACAAAGTCAACATGTTTCATTCTCAGCAGAACCCGAACACCATTAATGGGGTGCTTTTTTATAATTTGCCATTCATCTTCATTTAATTTAGTTGTTTTATTTAAAATATGACTTGGGATCTCAAGTTTACCAATATCATGAAACAAAGCAACCATACCAAGTTCAGTGAGTTGTTTCGTACTCAATCCAAGTCGCTGCCCCAGAGAAACTGACAGAATACTGACATTCACCGAATGATAATACGTATACTCATCATAATTTTTTATAGACGTCATACCCACCAGAAACTGTTCATGGTCAATAATCTGATCGACCAGGGACACGACCATTCGTTTGACTTTTTTAAGAACAATCTTTTCCCCTGACTGAATCTTATTCATGATTCCTTCGGTAAAAGAGACAGCTTTATAATATGACCTTTTTACCATTTTCCTGGCGTCCAGCAAATCTTCTTCAATGATTTGTTTCAGGCGATGGATTTCTATCGAATTCAGATGAGAAACCTTTTGCTGTACTGACTCAAACGAATCATGTTCAGGGGCATTGACAAGCGCTTCGGTTAATCGGGTTATCTCATTCACACCAGCACCGCTTTGAATGACAATCGTGCCGACCTCAAGGGTTCTGAAAAGCCTGACAAGATAATTAAAGTTCATCATAACCTCTGAGGCATATCGAATGCGAAACTCACTGACAAAAAAGAAATCTCCACGGAGTTCAAGAATAAAATCGCCCTCGGACGCGATAAACGCATTGACCTGAGAAACAAAATTATTAATCACCTTACCAACAGCGATATTTTTAACATGATGAACTTCAGCTGATCGTAATACAACCGCCAGTTGATTGATTAAATAGATTTTCGTTTTCGGTGTATCAGCCCTGTTTTTGGCTTTCATGATCTATCCTTTTAATCGCAGAATCAGAATATTCCCTTATCAGTTTGGTTTTTTCTTTTTGGCATTTATATAAAAACGGCAGCGCGTCCCTGCTGCCGATAAGTCCTAAGCAAAAAGCGGCACACGCCCTGTTCTCAATTGTCTTTGAAGTGGAAAATAATGATTTTTTCATCAGAATGCTGATCACGAAATCAATTGTTTCCTGATCTTTCCAGCGAGATAGTATTTGAAAATATTCTTTCTTTTCATTAAATTCTTTATTCAAAAAAATCTTATCAGACATTTTATTTACGACAAATTTTCGCACTTCTTCTGATGACAGGCTCCCCAAAGCCCTTATCGCCGTAAATTTTAATTGAATTTCCGACTCATCGTCAAGGCATTCAATGATTGGCGCAAGGGCACGGGCATCACCCAATTCACCGAGTGAGCGGATTATTTCTGTCCTTACCCGAATATCCGGATGGTTGACTGTTCTCAACAGATAATCAACGGCACGGATATCTCCAATCTCACGAAGTACATAAATGATGTTTCTTACAACATACCATTCCGGACTGTTGAGACCTTTGGTAATCGTAATAAAATCTTTAGGCCCCATAAGAACAAGAATATCGATGATCATTTTTCGGGCATGTATGGTATCAAGCGTTGACAATAAGTTCATAAACGGCGGTATGGCATTCTTATCAAAAAAACGAACCAGCTCTTTTATCGGTGCCGGGTCAGTTTTCTCTTTTACGTCAATATATTCGCCCAAATAATAAATAATATGCTCACTGCCGGCAAAAAGAAGAATCTTGTTTATATTTTCTTTTACGACATCCGTAACCTTCTCAAAAGCAGCGATTTTTTTAAGCCTGGCCAACACCCTGGTCGTTGTTTCGATCTTCCCGTTTTGTACTGCATATTCAATCGCATTCTTAAAAAAATGCGCAATCTCTGAAAAATCTTCCTTTGATTTCGCTTTATAGAAGAGCTCAAAGATAATATTCATAAACTTTTCAAATTTATCGTTTAAGTCTTCTTCAAGTTCATGAGAAAGTCTTTTAAGGTCTTCTTCTTCAATTGTCGCGATATCCAAATCTTTAAACGGATCACCTTCTGGTAGTGGTGCATCAGCAATATTATCAAATTTCAAAGGATCACTTTTTTTACCCTTAGCCTGAGCAATGGACTGTTCCTGGTAATCCTCATCTGAAAGAAACTCATCTTCCACCAGATACCGTATATGCGGAAAGTCTTCTTCCCAAAACAATGTTACCGTATCATCATCTAAAACGTCGTTAACAAAATCCAATGAAATCACTTTTAAAAATGATTCGACCTCTTCAAAAGACATTTTTTCATAAAAAATCAGTTCTCGTATTCCGTCCTTAAAAAAAAAGAATGCCAGGTTATCTTCTTTCTGCTCATTATTTTGGTAGATTAATTCTTCACCATAATAAATTTCATAGAGCCGGATATTAAAAATCAGCCTGTCTTTATATTTGAAAAATGCTTTGAAATTTTCAAATGTGTCTTCAAGTGTTTTCTTATAAATCGGATTATTCACAGGATACATCCGAAGATTTTTTCTCGACTTCAGGAGCATCTTAATGACAATTTTAGCGGCCTTAATATCTTCGCCATTTTCCATTTCAGTTTACCTTCAATGAATTCATAAGCTTGAACAGATAATAGTGATTAGAAAGGGTAAGAAATCCCTCTCCCGTGCGCACCCCGATTAAAATTACAGGATAAAGCAATATGCGTTCCCATACCTTTTTCGATATCTGATTTATCTACCTGTTTATCTACCTGGCACTGAAAAGCAGGCTTCCGGAAAGTTAAATTCTTTTTATTATAGCATAATATATTAAAATTGTAAAAAACTTCCTTTTCCCGGCCACGGTAAATTTGTTCTATTCAATTTGACTGGCGGGCACGGTAACCCGCCCTACGGCAACACGCATCGTAGGGTCGGCCACCGTGCCGACCGTCAATGCGTCAACCGGCCCATGGTTAATGGGCTTTGCGGTCAAAACAAATTTACCCTGTTTTCCCGGCAAGTTAAATATTCACACGATATCCAATTCATTGATCCGTTCATAAATGAAGAGTTAGAAAAATAGGGGACTGTATGCTAAAAGATTAAACCGCATAAATAATAATCTGAATTTTATAATATTTCAAATTGTTATGGCATTAAAATTCAGATGCAAAAAAAAATTCTTGAATTTAAAAACCCTTATGATATTTTTATAAAGAGATAATTGACTCATATTTCAAAATCAACTTATTTTCCTTCTAATCCTCTCCAGTTCCAACTGATCCGATTAAAAGATTGATCCTGTGACATAAAAAAGACACTGTAAAACCAGCTCTTATATAAATTTTGTAATCCATATGGTCAGTATCTTGAAATTAATTACTGATTATAACATCAATAAAATTAACTCTTGGCTGCTTTAAAATGAATTTTTTAAAGGAGGTAATCTTATGGATAACAAGGAAAGCCGTAAAGGCAGGGAAAGAAGAATTGAAATTGAAAGAAGGCTGGTCAATGATCCGACTTACCAGGGTCCGCAACGCAGAAAAATTTTAGACAGGCGATGCGGAATAGACCGCAGAGATATATTTGATTATTCTATATCTTCATCATCCTGAATCCCGCAAAGTTTTTTAGTACAACGCTGTTTTCCTTTTACTCGATCTTCAAGTTTTTAGGTAATTTGTTCAAATCCAAGGCGGTAAAAAATTTTGACCACAGGCATACTGGTCGTATTCCGCGGATCAAAATTATTTTTTCAACGCAGGAGTTGGGTAAATTAACAAAAACTTGAACATCGAGTTTTAGATCTACCAGTCGCGAAATCATAACCCTTTGTGCCTGAGGGGACCCGGCTCCGTGCATGGACTCCGCCAGGTATCCCCCTTTAGCTGTTCACAAAGCCATTTTTTATTTTCCTTTAAAAACCGGCTCCCTCTTTTCAAAAAATGCGGTAAACCCTTCAATCGCATCTTCTGACCCGGCAACTACAGTACTGCCTTCCTTCTCCATTGCAAGCCCCTGGTCCAATCCTTCATATATCCCTGCAGACATTGCTTTTAATAAACTGCTAACCGCAAGTGGCGGACGTTTTGCAAGAATTTGGGCAAATCCAAATGAATCATCCATCAATGTTTCCGGGTCCGTTATTTTATTAACCAATCCGATTTCAAGGGCTTCTTTTGCATTAAGTCGTTTACTGAAAAGTATCATATCCAGGGCTTTTGCTTTCCCAACAATACGATAAAGACGCTGGGTACCGCCCCACCCTGGAATAATGCCAAGATTGAGTTCGGTGAGCCCAATTTTTGCTTTAAGGGAATCCGCCATAATCCTGAAATGACAGGACAAGGCCAATTCTAATCCGCCGCCAAGGGCATGTCCATTGATGGCGGCAATAATCGGCTTTTCAAACCGGTCCACCCGGCGCCATAATGTTCGTCCTTTGTCTCCTAAGCCGGGAGATTTTACCGCATCCGCCACATCCATTCCGGCACAAAAACATTTTTCACCGGCTCCGGTAATTATTACCACCCGGATGTCATGATCATTCTCAATTTCATCAAGAATTTTTTCAAAATCTTCCATGGCTGCCAGGCTCCAGCTGTTAGCCGGCGGCCGATTGATTGTCACCAAACCGATGCTGTCTTTTTTATCATAAATCAAATTATCATAAGCCATAATCGATCCCCTCATTAGAGACCGCCGAATGCGGCATCGTCAATTTCTATAGCTGCGGAAGAAAAGCCCTGAATTGCATCTAATTTTCCAAGGGTAACCGGAATCAACGTGTTAATGAAAAAATCAGCTGTTTTAATCTGGCCCTGATAAAAAACTACATCTTTCTTTTTAGCACCATTATTAAGCTGTTCTGACGCAGTTGAAGCCCGCCACAAAAGCATCCATCCCATGATCACATCTCCTACAGTTTCAAGAAACGGCAGGGAATGGGCAAACGCAGTTTTAAACTGCAGCGACATGGCATTTTTTCCTAAATGCATGGCGATTTCGCCCAGCCGATTGACAGCGGTTTCGAGCTTTTCC
>JAQIBZ010000501.1 GCA_027858815.1 Desulfobacteraceae bacterium | reverse complement strand
TCAGTCACATTATACTGCAGGAAATTTTCCAAAATTTTACACTCGTGTTCCTTTACGTTGATTCTCAATTCATCCATAACAATTTCATTGTTATTTATATTTGCCCAATTTACCTGAATCTTAAATTCATACCCTTTCTCATAAAGTACTCGCGCGCCAAAAGATGATAATTTTAAGATCGCCGGCCCGCTCATACCCCAATGGGTGATTAGCAGAGGCCCCTGAGATTTAATTTTTGTTCCTTGTATACTGACAATCGTTTCGTTCACGACGACGCCCATCAACTCAGAAACCGGTTCATCAGGTATATTGAATGTGAATAACGACGGAACAGGATATTCGATTTTATGATTTAATTTTTCAAGCCAAACCAGCCCTTTCTTTTGGGGAGACCCGCCTGTGGCAATAATTACCTTGTCAAAAGCTTTCGATGGGACTTCTCCGTCAATGAAATACAATTCCAGTTTGTCGCTGATTCGTCTTATGGCTTTTATCCCTCGCCCTGTTTTAATTTTAATTCCTAGTTTTTTAGCTTGTTTTAAAAAACAATCAACGATCGTTTGTGAATTTTGTGACGCAGGGAAAACACAATTATCATCCTGAATTATCAGTGGAACGCCTCTGGATTCAAACCACTGCATCGCATGCCTGGTATTAAAGATCCGAAAGGCTTTTTTCAAAGATTTCCCGCCCCTGGGATAAGCTTCACTAAGTTCTTTAATGGAGGTGCAGCCGTTAGTAACGTTGCACCTTCCGCCACCAGATATTTTAACTTTTCCCAAAAGCTTGCCTGATTTTTCAAAAATAACAACGTTGGCAGCCGGATAATTTTCTTTTGCTGTAATTGCCGAGAAAAACCCGGCTGCGCCACCGCCAATTATTGCAACTTCCATATAGGCACCTTAAGTATTTATTTCAACCGGCATGGTGCAACAATTTGTCCGGCACGCTGCGCATAGCCGCTGTTTATGTTTTGGCCAGATTGACGTATCATTTACATCACCCCGGCCCATTATATTCTTCGCCATTTCATTTTACCCGGCCCTTCGAAAAGGGGATTGCTTCTTCGTTCGTTCCTCACTCATCGCAATGACAAACTCAAATAGCAGGTTTTCGATCGGACAATAAAAAACGGACGGCAAGGAAAAACATCCAATGCCGCCCGTTAAACAAAGCTAAGTTGAGGGATTGTCGAGGTTGCCCCAAGCTAAAACGACTACAAGGAAAATGTGCTGCCGCTATAGTCGTTTATGCGGTTGCGCATTTGACGCAGTAGATGCGGTGAGATCGGCAATCCCAATAAAAAACTACAAAACTTCAATGGCCGTAGCCATGGAAACGCCGCCGCCGCCGCAAAGGGTGGCCATACCCAGGCTCTTGCCACGTTTTTTCATGGCATACATGAGCGTGAGGATAACCCGCGAGCCGGTGGATCCGACCGGATGCCCCAGGCCGATACCGGAGCCGTTCACATTGGTGATTTCCCGGTTCAAACCCAGCTCGATTTCACATCCCAGGTACTGAGCGGCAAACGCTTCATTGAGCTCAATCAATTCAAAGTCATTAAGCTTCATGCCGCTTCTGTTCAGCAGATCCTTTACCGCCGGAACCGGTGAAAGTCCCATAACTGCCGGATGACAGGCGCCCTTACCGGATGCCGTGATGCGTGCCAGCGGTTTTAACCCCAGTTCTTTGGCTTTGTCTGCGGACATCAGCATAATAGCAGAGGCACCGTCATTTAAACCACTGGCATTACCGGCCGTGACTTTACCGGTTTTAGGGACAAATGCCGGGGGCAGTTTCTGAAGATCTGCCATGGTGATTCCCGGACGGAAATGTTCATCCCGATCAAAAATCAGGGGATCTTTTTTACGGCGAGGCACGGAAACCGGAACGATTTCTTCTTTAAAATCGCCTTCATCGTTTGCCCGTTCCGCATTGTTATGGCTTCTGAGTGCCACTTCATCCATGGCTTCGCGGCTGATATTATGTTTTTGCGCGATAAACTCAGCCGTTTGACCCATAATATAAGGTTTTCCAATAAACATTGAATACGGTGCCTGGGTGGAATCCACCGGACCGTCTTCCGGCAGGGGCATCACATAGGATCCGCAATGAAGCGCCCTGATCAAAGAATCGACAAACACCTGATCCTGAAGCCGACAACCCCAGCGGGCTTTCGGCACTTCATAAGGAGCGCTGGACATGTGCTCCACGCCGCCGGCAAGAATAATATCCGCCATACCCGCCTGAATCATGGCCATACCGGAAAGCACGGCTTCCATACCGGAAATACACACCCGGTTGATCGTGACCGCCGGAACCGTATCCGGTATCCCGGCCAGCAGTGCGCCCACACGGGTAACGTTCAACGTGTCACTAGACTCAACGCAACATCCGAAACGAACATCATCAATAATCGCCGGGTCAATTCCCGCGCGGTCTACCGCCTCTTTCATCACCACACTGGCAAGAGTCGCGCCGGTCAAATCTTTCAACGTTCCGCCAAAACCACCAATCGCCGTACGGCAGGCTGATACAATTACCACATCCTTCATGATCGTCCTCCTCATTTTTAGGCTCTATTACTAAAATTCGATATTGAATATAATCCTATTTTTTACTTTGATTAATATTGGCCGCTATCGTATTAACGAAAAAAAAATAATTCAACCGGTTTTTTACCCTTAACGTAAAGATTCGACGAAAGACCCAATGAATATGTTCGAAATTTTAATGATCGCCGTGGGACTTGCCATGGATGCCTTTGCCGTGTCCTATTGCCGCCGGGACATCCGGAAAGTTTGCGACCTGTGCGGTCATCGGTATTGTGACTGCCGTTTTTTCTGTGATCGGCATCCGGGCGGGAAAGTACTTCGGTAAAAAACTCGGCCCCCGCATGGAGTTGATCGGGGGAATTATCCTGATCGGGATCGGGTTGAAAATATTGCTGACCGATCTTTTTGCTTAGAAGTGATTTCAAAACCTCAGATTGGCTTCAAGATCAAGGCGCGGGCTGCTGAAAAAACGCAGCATATTGGGCATATGTGAGTATTTTGAGAAGGCCCGCAACACAGATATCGGAGCATCGATGGGGTTTTGAAATGGCTTCTATTATACGAATAAATACCGGACGCTACACGGGAGGGCATAAAGCCCTCCCCTACATAGGACTACGACATTCTCCGTAGGGGCGGGGTTTATCCCCGCCCGTTAAATATGCCACCTGCTTCCCACAGAGGACCGTAGGAACCAGAGTTAACTTTTTTTATCATTGAGAGAGCGGCACGGCATTAAGCCATCTCATTAATTCAGGAGATTACTTCGCCGTTCGTTCCTCTCTTCTCTTCTCGTAAGACAGCCTGGATTTTGCTATTTTCTTTCAGCTATTACCCAATTTTTACCATGCACAATCGGCACTAATTCTTTGCCGCCTGCTGAATCCAACGGGAAATATTTTTCACCACCACCTGTTCCCATTCCGGGCTGATCCGGGATTTGATAAACTGCCGGTATGTATAATTTGTCAAATCGACCATTTTCTCGTACAGATAAATTTTTTCTAGAACTGCGCCTTCAACATCTTCGGCAGACTCCACGCGTCCGGTTTCCGGAGATTTCAGCCCGCCAATATTAAGACTTTCGCCCTTCAGATTAAACCGCCATTCTTTTTCCCCGGCCTTGACCACCAGATTGATCTCCGTAACTTTTGCACCTTTCTGAAGCGCAATCACCCCTTCTTCAAGACCGGCACCGTCACCTTTGATGGTGATCACCTCATCCCGGTTATTGCTGCTGTTTTCCAGCACAATCCGGTTCCCGATATAGATATCTTCAAGCTCTGCTTTCGGGTCCAGTAATTTCGGGGTATCGGTTTCGATCATGTACCAAAGCCAGGTTAAAAACTCATGTCCAAGAAATGCATATCGATTATATGCAACAGATACATCAAGCATGCTGCCCCCTGTAGAATGTAGAAGGTGAAAGTTTTTCCATATTATCCTTTTCCTGATCCGTCAGACCACATATCAGTTGCGCGGCTGTATACGGAAACATCCTGATCAGCGTCAGCTTGAAAGTTTTTGAAAAAAGGGTTTCAAGTTCCTCGTTGGCTGCTTTCTGGCTGCACAGGAACCACAGGATTTTTTCCTCATAGTTCCAGATCAGATCATACATATTCGGTGTGGCCGGCATGCGCATAAAAAGCCGCCGGATGACCTCATCCTTGATCTCGCTTTTCTCATTCCGGTGCAGGGCCTCCCGCTCAGACTGCTCCAGCCGCTTGGCAATGGCCATTTTCAAGTGTTTATTGATAATCTTTGCGGGGATGCTCTTTTTGTCGATTCTCAATGAAAAAATAAGATGCGTGCCGAAAATGTATGACGACCCGGTAAAATCCGGTTTAAACGGAGTTTCAAAACTGGTCCAGCCGGCACTTTTATCTTCCGGCTCATTGTCAATCTCCCGAATAGCATTATTAGTCAGAGAATCCGCCACGGTTTCCAGAAACGAATCCTCTATGGTGCCCTCCACACGGTATTGGGTAATTGAAACACTTGATGATAATACGCCCATAAACGTTAACTCCTAACCCGGATAAACCGGAAAAGTTAAAAGTGAACTAAAGTTTGAAGTGAGCTAAAGTTATGGTTAATGCCTTTGGCATTTTCAATCTTTATGATAAAAATGATCGCGCGTTTCGCGCAGTCCTAAACTTTAGACACTTTAGTTCACTTTAGTCACTTCACACTTTTTGAATTTTTAAAATTATTTGCCAAAAAAACACAAAAATTAGAGATAAGAAACTAAAAAGGGTTAAAAACAAAAAAAGGTAAGCTCTCTCATTAACTGCAAAGCCGCAGACAGGCAAGAATTTTTTTCCTGTAAAAAACTGAATGGAATTGATATGAAAAGATTGTTATTAACATTCAGGCAGTTGTTATTTTAATTAAATAGGATGCCAATATATGAAATTCATCGCTGATCTGCATATTCATTCCCGTTTTTCACGGGCAACCGCCAAAAGCCTCAATTTTGAGAATTTATATCTGGTTGCCCGCATCAAAGGCATTACCGTGATAGGCACCGGGGATTTCACCCATCCGGCCTGGATTGCGGAAATTTCAGAAAAACTGGTTCCGGCAGAACCCGGATTGTTCAAACTCAAAGACGATTTGGCAGCGGCATGCGAAAAACAGCTGCCGTTTGCCGAACCCGCACCGGTTCGTTTTATTTTAAGCTGTGAAATCAGCAGTATCTATAAAAAAGCAGGGGCTACCCGGAAAAACCACAACCTGGTATTTCTGCCGGACATTGACGCTGCCACCCGATTTAACGCCCGGCTGGACCGGATCGGAAACATCAAATCCGACGGCCGTCCGATCCTGGGACTGGATGCCCGAAATCTTCTGGAAATCCTTCTGGAAACCTCAGATGCCGGATTCCTGATCCCGGCGCATATCTGGACCCCGTGGTTTTCCATGTTTGGTTCCAAATCCGGCTTTGACACCATTGAAGAATGTTTTGAAGACCTGACGCCGCATATTTTTGCAGTGGAAACCGGGTTGTCATCGGACCCGCCCATGAACTGGCGGGTGGGCAATCTCGACGGTATCACCCTGGTATCCAACTCGGATGCCCATTCTCCGGGTAATCTCGGCAGAGAGGCCAACCTGCTTGATACGGACCTGTCTTACCCGGCCATACAAAATACTTTAAAAACCGGCGATCCCAACCAATTTTTAGGGACTATTGAATTCTTTCCGGAAGAAGGCAAATATCACAATGACGGGCACAGAAATTGCGATGTCAATATCACACCGGATAAATCATTAACCTTTGGTGACTTGTGCCCGGCATGCGGAAAGCCCATGACCTTAGGCGTACTCCACCGGGTTGAGGAACTGGCCACCCGAAAAGAAGGAGAAAAGCCGGAAAAAACCCACCCCTTCTTCAGTGCAATCCCTTTAGCTGAAATCATTTCCGAAATTGTGGGTGTGGGCCCGAAAAGCAAAAAAGTCACCTATCACTATAACAAAACAATTGAAGCGCTGGGACCGGAGCTGAACATCCTCCACGACATGCCGATTGAAAAAATCAAAGAAGCACCGGTTCCTTTTTTAGGCGAAGCCATCCAGCGGATGCGCGCAGGAAACGTCAATGTTACCCCTGGTTATGATGGAGAATACGGAAAGGTCAAAGTTTTTAAACCTGAGGAAAAAGACCGGCTGGCCGGACAGAAATCCCTTTTTCAAGTCCCGAAAGCAAAGATATCAACATCCCAAAAAGGGACTAAATCCCCCGGGCAGCCCTCTGAGAAAAAAACCGCTCCCCGAACCCGGCAGAAATCCACAGACAAAAAACAAACAGAAAACCCAAACATAAAACCGGACATAAAACCAGATATACAACCGAACATACAACCGGATATAAAGCCGAGTATTGAATCCGACATACTCTCCGGCTTAAATAAAGACCAGCTAAAGGCCGCCACCCACGAAAAAGGCCCGCTGATAATTGTTGCCGGGCCCGGCACAGGCAAAACCCGCACCCTGACCTGCCGGATTGCCCATCTGATCAAAAACAGACAGGTGAATCCGGAAAATATTCTGGCAGTCACCTTTACCAATAAAGCGGCCGCAGAGATGACGGATCGCTTGTCAAAGATGCTGGACAACAAAAGTCCCCTGCCCCTTGCCACCACCTTTCATGCGTTTTGTTTTAAGCTGTTAAAAGAAATTCACCAGAACAAGGATCATGCCGTAATCGATGATTTTGACCGCAAAGCGCTGGTCGCCGAAGCCATTGTTAGTGTCAAAAAATACATCCTTGACTTAGACATTAAAACAGATAGGGCTGTTGACTGCATTGTCAGTGCCAAACAGCATTTACTGCTGCCATCCGATGACCTTGAACCGGTGTTAAACGGGCTCAACGCAAAGGATTTTGCGGCAGTTTATGAAATGTATCAGCATCTGTTAGATGTCCAGCATCTCTATGACTATGAAGACTTGATATTTAAAACCGTCAGTTTTTTAGAATCTGATATTGAATCTAAAATTTTTTACAGAAAGCAGTTCCCATTCATTTTTGTCGATGAATACCAGGACCTGAATTTTGGTCAGTACAAAATCATCAAAGCCCTGACCCCGGCAGACGGCGATATATGCGTCATCGGAGATCCGGATCAGTCCATCTACGGTTTCCGGGGGTCGGATGTATCCTATTTCCAGAAATTCACAGACGATTTCCCATCTGCCGAAAAAATCCGGCTGACAAAAAATTACCGATCGTCCGAAACTATCCTGGCTGCATCCCACCAGGTGATCTGCAAGCATACATTCAATGATTTTGCCGTAAACGATGTTTCCGGCCGCGTTTATTCCGGCTTAACCGGACAGAAAACCATCCAAATCATAGAAGCCGAATCTGAAAAATCCGAAGCGGTTGCTGTGGGTAAAACCATTGAACAAATGATCGGCGGCATGGGTTTCCATTATGATGATTTCAACACCGGCCCGAAGGCCTCACACAAAACGGATGCCCTGAACAAAACAAACGCCCTTCATGGTGAATACCGGGCATTTTCAGATTTTGCCGTCCTCTTCCGAACCCGGGCCCAGGGCGAAGTCTTTTCAGACATTTTAGGCCACGCCGGCATTCCCTGCCAGACGGTAAACAAAGAAAATGCTTTCTGCAAAAAAGGCATCACCGAACTGCTTTCATTGCTGAAAATTATTGAAGGATACGGTGCATTCATTGATTTTGAACGAGTCAACGGCATTATTGAGTATGGCATTGAGAAACAGGATCTGGACGCGCTCAAGAGATGGGGATATAACAATCGCTATTCGTTGAGCGGACTCATGGCGGAAGCGGAAAGATTGTCAATTGATAATTTATCAACAGCTGGACGCAGACGGCTGGATGTGATGCTGAAATTCATTGCCGGATATGCCCGGCACGTCTCTAAATTGGGCGTTAAAGATAAACTGGTCTATCTGTCAAAACAGGCCCGAAATGCGAACCGTTTCAAATCAGACCCCAAAATCCGTGAGGCCTTTGAATATGTGATACGGGTGGCAGAACCGTTTGGCGATAATACGTCCGGATTCCTGGAAACGGCAGCCCTGCAGAGTGATCCGGATGTTTTTGACACCTTGAGCCAGAAGGTGTCCTTAATGACTATTCATGCCGCTAAAGGCCTGGAGTTTCCGGTTGTTTTCGTTGCCGGATGTGAAACCGGCCTGATTCCATTTATCCGGCAAAGTTCGGCATTGTGTGATATGGATGAGGAGCGACGGCTATTTTACGTAGCCATGACCCGGGCAAAAGAGCATTTGATTTTCACCCGGGCAAAAAAACGGACCATTTACGGAAAAACAGACGCCCGGCAAACGTCACCGTTTATAGCCGACATTGAAAACAAACTTTTAGACAATAGCAGCCTGCTTCCGGTAAAAAAGAAAAAAAAGCCGATGCAGCTGACATTGTTTTAATCAATTCTTTAGGAAAAATGAATAATGGAACAATTAATAAAATCTATCCCTCTCGACAACGGCCAGGTCTTAAACATCTATGATGCCTCCAAAAACATTGCCGGTGACCGCTGGCAGGTGAACCTTGTGGCCCGGATGATTATCTCAATTTATAAAATAAAACCGGAAAACAATGCTGATTTGCCATCGATTGCTGAGCTAAAACAGGCTCTGGGCGATACGGTGGA
>JAQIBZ010000489.1 GCA_027858815.1 Desulfobacteraceae bacterium | reverse complement strand
GAAAAAGCTCCTTTTTGAAGTTTTTTATTTGCTTGATAATTTACCTCATTATAGGGGCTTTTTCATGCTTAAGCAACTGATATTTTAATATTTTTTTACGATTTTCTTAACACCCTTTTTTATTCTCTGACCTGCTGGATAGTCAATAAAAAAAGGCCGAAAGTCCCGGAAGATGTTTTGAAAACCGCGGATCTCAGGGCACTTGCCCGGGAATCGGGCCTTGATTTCCATGTGGATTATCATCCGTCCATCATAAAAAGGGGAGCATTCGAAACGGTCTATTTTTCAATCCTAAGACGCCTTCCTTTTCTTCAACGGCTTTTGCCATTTTCGTCAAATTTCATATTCACTAAAGAAGCCCCATAACATGCCGGGCAATGCTCGGTAAAGGCACGCCGGAATTAAACGATAAACGTCTGTGATCGAACGTCCAAATTTACACTTCAAAAAAAAATAGCAAATCGAATTTTTCCAAAAACTCAGTAAAAATTTCAATCCATATCTGGTATGCCAGAAAAGTAAAGAATGTTACGTAAAGTTATCGATAGTCTGCACCGTTGGAAAATTTTGGAATAGTGTCGTTTATAACTGCCGATGTAATTGGTGCCGAGCTTTCAGAGGTTAGCATTTTTAATCTTTATTCCCCTTTATGTCATATTAGGATAAGCACCCACAAAATATGAGATAAATCTCGTATTGCTTTTTTAATTAATTACAAATATTGTTATAATTAATCTGATTGTCCACTTCCGTTAAGTTAAACCCTATTCTCGATTCCAAATCGCGATCGCTACGCTCTCTTGCTTGGAATGATGTATCTGAAAAGATAAAAAACACCTTATTAATCTGTATATTAACTAAACTGGGTAGGCATACAATTTTAAAAGAAGATGGGAAAGGGACGATTATATGAAAAACATAAAACAAACAGTCATAATAGGTTTTTTATTTCTATTTTTATTACTTTTTCAACAAAATATCATTTTCGCCGCTGACACCCCTCCTCAGGTGACCCATGTTCAATTAGACAGATCATCCAATTCTGGTGCATACCTTGCCGTTCTCGATCCTGTTCTGAATAATGGGGACGGGGTATGGATCAATCCGGGAGCAACGTCGGGCAACGCCACAACCAGGCCAACTGGAGTTGCAGGAGGTATTCCGGGTAACTGGAATGGCGTCAATGCGTATCCAGCCAGACTTTCAAAATATGCAGCGAATTTGTACGGGCAATCTTTATTTTCCATAACCTCCAGCTGTCTAACAACCGGCTGCCAATTTATGCATGAGTTGTTTAGGGACATGTATATTAATATGCCAGCGAATGCCAATGCAGCCTTATATGGCGATACCGGGCCGGTGAATAAAACCAATGTGGAATTAAGCCGCGCGATTCCTGCTGGAACCCGGGTAACCTTCACAATAAATATGAATGGAAAGGTTCCTCATATTATATATACAAATAGCGGTTCTTTTCCAGTCGTTACCTATAATAGCGCTGGCTCAGGCACCTTATCAATTCAGGCAACTACTTTTGCTACCACTTCGAACAGCAATACCAGTTTTATCTCCAATATTGCATTCGGTATTTTGACTGACCCTCAGTTTGGCAGCACGCCTCTTGGAATTATTTTACAAAGCAATCACTGGATGGGAGATTATTTTCTTGTTTTACCCGGAGATCTTGGTTCCGGCGGAACATTCGGGACGCAATCGGCAAAAATCGGCGTAGGAATTGACACTCTTCCTGGCGCCTCAAGAGACGCGCGTTTTTTCATACCAGAGGATTCCATTTCAAAGCTGTTTGGGAATGGTTATACAAAGAATGATCTGACTGTTTTTTTAGATAATCAGTCATTGCCAGCCGGACCGGTTTTCGACAACAATGCCTACAATTTTGGGAAGAATGGAATTCTTATATATGGACCAATGACTTTCGATGGTTCCAAAACTGAGGTGGCTGTGGGGGTCACGGAAACTGAATTGCCCGAGTTGTCTGTAACCCCAGTAAACCGAAATGTGACAAAAGAAATGGGCACGACAACCTTTAACGTATCCAACACCGCTGCCGGCGTCATGCCCTGGACTGCTTCTGTGACATCGGGGGGCGACTGGCTTTCAATTCAGTCAGGGAATAATGGAAGCAATACCGGTACCATCACTTGCCATTATGCTGCGAATACCGATGAATCTCTCCGAACCGGAACGATCCGGGTGACGGCGGAAGGCGCAACCGGAAGTCCAATGGATGTGACGATGACGCAGTATGGTAGCCCAGCAGTAATATTGACGGGATTGAGTATCACCGGGCCGGCATCCGTCAACGAAAACAACTCCGCCACCTACACGGCCACCGCAACCTGGAGCGACGGTTCGACGACCACAGTGCCACCGACCTGGAGTGAGGATTCCGGGTGCTCTACCATCAATTCTGCCGGCATTCTTACTACCAGTGAAGTGACCAGCGACCAGGAAGTGACCATCACGGCAAGTTACACATCCGGCAGCATTACAAAAAACGTGACCAAATCAATAACTGTTGTTGAGGTGTCTGCGGTGACTGAATTGCCACCGTTGGGATTACAAAAGCAAAGCGGCGAGATCCCGCTATACGGACTGGCTTATGGAAATAATATATTTGTAACTGTCGGCGGATATAGTTCTTGGGATGGTCAAGCCTATCAACGCTTTGCCAGAATACTGACGTCGCAAGATGGCCTCACCTGGACAGAAGCAGTATCCGATGAATTTAATTGGTTATTTAGGGTTACCTACGGAAACGGAACATTTGTTGCCGTTGGAATGCAGGGGACGATATTGACTTCTACCGATGGGACAACCTGGAGTAGCCAAAACTCAGGGACAACAAAGACGCTTCAAGGCGTGACTTATGGAAATGGATTATTCGTGGCGGTAGGTGGTGAATATAGTGCCGAAACAGGCGTGATTTTAACATCATCTGACGGTCTGCAATGGGACATCTGTTCATCAAGTACCTTTGATGAACTCAGAGGCGTCACTTATGGGAATGGCATATTCGTAGCCGCTGGCGGGAAATATAACGAAAGCAGTGTTATTCTTACCTCAACTGATGGTATGCAATGGACCCAACGCGATTCTTCAGTCAATCTTTACTTTAATGATGTAACATATGTTAATGGCCAATTTATTGCCGTCGGACAAAACAGCATTATTGTGACTTCGACAGACGGACTGAATTGGACAAAACGAACAGGGGGAAGCGGTTATTTTTACAGTTCAGGCTATGGTAGCGGGTTATATATTATTGTGGGGGAACGCGGGCTGGTTTTAACTTCTTCCGATGATATTGCTTGGGCTGAGCAAAGGGTTGGCTATCAAAGTTTTAGAAGTGTTCTTTATGAAAACGGACTATTTGTTGTCGTCGGAGAGCAAGGAAAAATCATTACATCCATAAATGGCACAAACTGGGTTGAGCGCACACCATCGATAACCAGTGAATTTATCTTTGGAGGTACCTATGGGAATCAAATATTTGTTCTCGTTGGCGGATGGGGCACTATTCTGACGTCTCCGAATGGCATAAACTGGACCAAACGTATTTCCGGTACGTCATCTTCACTTAATGGCGTCACCTATGCAGACGACCAATTCGTCGCTGTCGGTGGTGATGGCACGATACTGCAATCAACTGACGGCGTCACCTGGACCCAAAGAAATTCCGGGACATCCGGCAGACTCTATGATGTAACTTATGGCAATGGAACCTTTGTCGCTATCGGATGGGGAACCAATGGCCTCGTTGTAACATCGCAAGATGGTATTATATGGACAAAAAGATCAATCGACACCTCCGGTGAAAGTATACCAAACAGTTGCATAACATACGGCAATGGCATTTTTGTTGCTGCTGGCGGAGATGGCATTTTCACATCTCCGGATGGTATTTCCTGGAGCCATCCGCATGCTACAGGATGGTGGTGGCAGGATATAACATTTCACGATGGTCTTTTTGTCACGATTGGTAACGACGCAGACGAGGTCCTAACCTCCTCAAATGGTGCAGACTGGACGGTCCGGCAAAGTGGCAGCACGGTTGGTCGACTGCTTGGCGTGACCCATGGTCAGGATCATTTTGTAGTGGTCGGGGAGTATGGCGAAATTTTAACATCGTCGGATGGCACGACCTGGACAAAGCAACAATCCGGCTCACAAATGCTATTTGAAGGGATCACCAATGGCCAACATGCATTTGTCATATTTGGACGCAACGGCAGCATCTGGACGTACCGATTATCTGGGGCATTTAATGATTTAGTTATTTCAGCGCCTGCGAATTTTGAAACTCCTGGTGGGACCCTCGCATCCGTGCCGCTATTTTTAACGAACCCCCAGATGACAGAGATTGAAGGCATTGACATTACCCTGATTTTTGACCCGTCCAAACTCTCTGCCATTGACGCGACCCTGACCGGTGGGATTCTGGAAAACCAGAATTATTCTCTTCAGGCCAACGCTGGCACCATCGGAGAAATCACCCTGGCTATTTCTGCCAATGCGGATTTGTTTTCCGGTGAAGGGGTTTTATGTTATGTCAATTTTCAGGCGACGGGAAATCCGGAGAATACTTCAAGCATCATGTTTAATAATGCACAAATTAATGAATCAGATGTAACAGTTCAAAATGGTTCCATTAAAATCGTTCAACCAAAAAATACTATTTCAGGATCGGTTTATTACTTCACCGATGATAATCCTTTAACTGATGTCAGTTTAAATTTGAATGGAGATGGTTCTTATTCTTCTGAATCAGATAATAACGGAGATTTTTCCATCACCGATATTTTGCCCGGAAATTACACCTTAACTCCATCAAAATCTGATGATTTGGGAGGATTAAGCGCCACTGACGCATCCCGCATCGCCCGTCACGCCGTGGGGTTGTATCCTTTTTCATGCATGGAAAAAATTGCCGCAGACGTAAGTTTGAATGGCGAGATCAGCGCCACGGACGCTTCCCGGGTTGCTCGGTATGCAGTAGGACTGATTTCCTGTCTAAATGATGAAAATAATTGCACGGAGTGGGTGTTTACACCAAATACCATTATGACATGCGATACATGGTCATCCATTACATATGATTCTACGAGATCATATTCACCGCTTTCAGCAGATCAAACGGATCAACATTTTGTGGCAATTCGACTGGGGGATGTTACCGGCAACTGGACACCGGATGCTGCTGTTACCGCTGTTAAGT
>JAQIBZ010000450.1 GCA_027858815.1 Desulfobacteraceae bacterium | reverse complement strand
GCCAATCACCCTGGCCGGTACCCCACCAACGATCTGGTAAGCGTAAACGTTGCGTGTGACGATGGCCCCTGCAGAAATAACCGCCCCGTCACCGATATTGGTTCCACCAGTGATAACGGCATTCGCACCGATCCACACATCATTACCGATTGCCACAGGAGCCAGCTTATGATCACGGGTAGCCATCGGCAGATCAGTCTGCCTGTAATCATGGTCAGAGGAAGCGATAACCACATTCGGCCCAACCATTACATAATCACCAATGGTTACACCTCCCCTGCCATCAATCATTGCTCCGGAATTAATGGAAAAAGAACGACCGACCCGTATGCCGTAGGTATGAATGAGATATGCCCCGGGATAAATAAGCGCAAAGGTCTCAAGCCGGACAAAAAGATACCGATATAAAAGCCATCGCATGGTCATGCCGACCATCCCCGGAAGCCCTCTGAAAAGCCATCCGAAAAACTCCTCAACCCAGATGTGCATAAGCCGGCCCCTATATTTCCTGGCAAATCTGGTGATCGGATTCATTTGGGTTTAACCTGCTTGATCAATACAATATTTGCAAACATGGCAATGTGTTTCATGAAAGGCGTTAACGCAGATTCAAGTCGTCTGATAAGAGGGAATAATCCGGCCGGCACCAAGTTCTTCATACTTACGCCGCCTGATAAAAGATATAAAAAAGGGGTATGAAGAACGATACGCTCAACTTTAAAAAATGAAAATTGGGACTCAAATAACCGTCTGTCCCTTTCAAATACAATCCATGGAAGAGCGGAATTGGACATGGACATTCGTCCTCCTTCAGAAAACCGCCATTCCTCAGCTTCATTCAAAAAAGGCTCTTGGTGAAGATACTTGTAGACAAATCCTGACCAGGGCGTAATCCATGGTTCTATCATTGATATGACCCCGCCGGGTTTAAGACATCGTTGGGCTTCGGCAAGGAATTTTGCCACATCAGGGATATGATGGAATACATCCACTATAACAATGGCCTTCAAGCTGTTTTCCGGAAACGGTAATGATCTTGCATCCAGAGCAACATCTGCGGAAACAATATGCTGGATCTCAGATTTTATAAGCCCCGGGATAAACTCTTCCAGAAAACCGGCACCAGACCCCAGTTCGAGGACCGGGCCATCGAGTTTTTCAGGAAGTGATTCGGCCAGCATACCGAACCATGACCGGTAAATTTCCTTTAAAAATGGTTTGGCTTCGATTATCTCTGCAAAAACATCGTTGGCCTCCGGTGAGTCAGGATCCATATTTCTGGCCAATGGATGCGACAGCAGATTTTTGAGGTTTTCAAGTCGACGGCTCATATAAATTTTATCCGTCTGGCAGCAAAAGCCACCATCTTTAAAAGAAGCCAGCCATGCCGCCACCTTTGGATGTTGGTATCTCCATAGATTCTTGACCGGTAGCGCACCGGCATTTCCGCAATTTTTAAGTTCAATTTGGCTGCGCCAAACAATAGATCAAAGTCTCCGAATGGATCGAAATCCCCGAAATACGAGCGATTGGCAGCCAGATGCTGATAATCTTCGGCCCACATCACCTTGGTGCCGCACAAGGTGTCTTTGATGGGCTGTTCCAGAAGCCAGGAATAGGCGAGAGAAAAAAACTTATTCCCCAGAATATTAAAAAACCGCATTGCCTTGTCTTCCATCGGATACACCAGACGCACGCCATTGATAAACTCTCCCTTGCCGGATACGATGACATCCACAAATCGGGGCAGATCTTCCGGCGGAACCGTCATATCCGCATCCAGAATCATCAGGATATCACCATTCGCCTTGTCAAACCCCAACCGTACTGCGTCGCCCTTACCCTTGCCCGGCTGACGGTACAGACTGATATCTTTTTCAGGATGCTGTTTTATCAAACCTTCAATGGTCTCATAGGTGTTGTCTGTGGAATGGCCTTCGACAAACACAAGCTGGGTCCGGCTGCCCAGTGACGGCACCCGGCGCAGGATATCTTCAATATTGCCGGCTTCATTTCGGGCTGCCACAATCACGGAAACTGATGGCGACGCTTTGGCTACATCCTTATCTGGCGATGGCCGGGCCACAATAAAATTGGTCAGACAAAACCAGCGAAACGGGATGATATTTGCCAGAAACCGGTTGAAAAAAGTGGTTAAAAACGCCCAGCGCAATGGCAGTAAAATTTTTGACCGGTCATTAATCGTTTCAAAACCGGCAAGTTTTAATAAATTGATCACATCATTTTGCGTCAGCCAGTTCTGATGCAAAAGATTCGCACCTTTGCCCAGATGCTTGACCACACCCAGGGGAACTTTCCATAAGTTACTGTAAAAATTTATGATAATATGGGTTCTTGGATGACACCAGCTGCGCATATTTTCAAAGACCGTCTGCACATCCCACAGGTCATTGATCAGATCCGACAAAATAATTACATCAAAAGCCTGTTCATTTTCCAGGCCTTCAAAGATCTGCTCATGAACATCTGCCTGCACAAAACGGCATTCCGGGTGTTTTGACCGGGCGATATCGATCATTTCGGCTGAGAAATCAACACCCACACCAAAAGACGGCTTCAGCGCGGCCAACAGATCCCCGCCCCCGCATCCCAGTTCCAGAACGCGCAGGCCCGGCTGAACCATCATGCAATAATAATGTTCCAGCAACTGCTGATAAAATGCACCCGCCCGGTGGGGATCGTTCTTCTGGGCTGCCACCCGGTTCCAGTGCGCCATCCGGGCAGCGCGGTATTTTGAGTTGGCGTCAGTCATCTTTCCGGGATCCTTTCCTTTCGTTTAACATAGGTGGTTGCTAAAAAATTTCTTTTCTTAACAAGTAAACAGTGTTATTTCAAGTCGAAGTTTTATTATGATCTGCGTCTTTTTATAAATTTGCACCTAAGTTACGCGATTGTCGAGGTTGCCGCATCTACAAGGAAAATGCGTTTCCGCAATAGTCGTTTATGCGGTGATGCATTTAACGCAGTAGATGCGGTAAGATCGGCAAACCCGAAGGGTTTTAAATTTTGAACCTAAAAACAGATTAACATCCTTAATTTAATATAAAAATATTTTTTTTAAAAATTTGAAACGCTCAACTTAGGTTGCAGTCAGGAACGCTGATCAGAGATAGGGATGAATTCGAAATGGATATCCCGATACGCATTTAATCAAACTGTTTACCGAAAAAACCATCAGAAACTTAAAAAGTTAAATAAATACAATTTTTTATGATCTCTTTCACAAAGAATTCTGAAAACGCCCCCGGGCATTCGTCAATTCTCATTCCTCTGTTGCTCGTTCTCATCACTACGTCTGTTTACTGGCAGGTAATAAATTTTGATTTTATCAATTATGATGACAATGAATATGTTTACGACAATCCCCACATTCAGGACGGCATTACATTCGACTCCATCAAATGGGCTTTCACCAACGCGCATTCCAACAACTGGCATCCGCTGACGTGGCTGTCCCATATGCTGGACTGCCAGATCTTCGGATTGTGGGCCGGCGGGCATCACCTCACCAATCTTTTATTTCATATTATCAATTCCATATTGTTGTTTTTTGTGTTTCGAAAAATGACCGGCAATATCTGGCAAAGCGCATTTGTGGCCGCCCTGTTTGCCCTCCATCCTCTGCATGTTCAGTCCGTTGCCTGGGTTTCGGAGCGCAAGGATATGCTCAGCGCGTTTTTCTGGATGCTGACGCTCTGGGCCTATGTCCGCTACGTGCGCCACCCGGGGTGGGCCGGGTATGTGTGTGTGGTGTTCTTATTTATCCTGGGATTGATGAGTAAACCCATGGTGGTGACCCTGCCATTTGTGCTGCTGCTTTTAGATTACTGGCCACTGAACCGGCTCCGGCCTGATGGATCCGGGAAAAATCTGAGCCTAAAAATAGCCGGGTTGTTTCGAGAAAAAATTCCCTTGTTTATCCTGTCTGCCGCATCAGCCGGAATCACTATTTTAGTACAGCGTCAGTCGGGAGCCATGAAATCCTTTGATGTCATTCCTTTGACCGACAGACTGGCCAACGTCTTGATCTCCTATATCAATTACATCATCAAGTCCGTATATCCGTTTAAGCTGTCGGTATTTTATCCCTATCCAAATGTGATTCCCGGGTGGCAACTGATCTCTTCGGTCGTTATTCTGTCGGCACTCACCGGGACCGTCATTAAATTAATGCACCGGAAACCCTGGTTTATTGTCGGATGGCTTTGGTTTCTGGGGACCCTCGTTCCGGTCATCGGTCTGGTTCAAGTCGGCATGCAATCGATGGCAGACAGATACATGTATCTGCCGATGATCGGATTATTCATCCCCGTTGCATGGGGAATTCCAGAGCTTCTATCCAAATGGCGCCACCGAAAAGCTGTTTTGTCGGTATCCGCAGTGTGCATTTTACTAAGTTTTTTATGGGTCACAAGATTTCAATTGGCTTACTGGGCCGACACCTATACCCTTTTCAATCGGGCGATTGCTGTTACAGAAAATAATTATTTAGCATATGATATTGTCGGCGATGAACTTGGACTCAAGGGAGATTATGCAGCCGCTGAACAATATTTTTTAACCGCTCTTAAAATCAAACCCGATGACGCCGACGCAATGGAAAAGTTGGGCCAACTGGCTTTCAAAAACAAAAAATATGCCCAAGCGTTGGATTATTATCAAAAAGCCCTGGCGGCCCGCCCGAATGATGCAAAAATTTTGAGTATGATCGGCGAATCATTATTCAAATTCGGAAAGCTTGACACTGCGGTTAATTATTATATAAAAGCACTGGTATTAAAACCCTCTGATCCTGAAATTTACAATAAACTCGGGGTTGTCTTTTTTTCAAAACAATTGTTTGAACAGGCCCGTGAAAAATTTGAAACCGCTGTTAAACTGAACCCGAAATTTGATGAAGCATATTATAATTTAGGACTTGTTGCTTCAAAACAAGGTAAAATCAATGATGCGTTAATCAATTTTAAAAAGGCGATTCATATCAATCCGGATTATGGCACCGCTCATAAGAGCCTGGCGGATATTCTTTTTTCTCAAGGAGATTTGGTACACGCAGTTGAACATTATTCCGAGACTCTCCGGATTACGCCCGATGATGCAACAACACATTACAACATCGGCGTCATCCTCTTTCAGCAACAACAGATTAGAGCAGCTGATGAACATTTTTATAAAGCCGTTCAAATTGACAATTCGTATGAAAAGGCGAAAATCGCCCTTGCGATGACCAGACGTCGTCTGGAGAAAAACAACTGAAACCGGAGGGCGGATTGGTTTGCGGGAGGGCATAAAGCCCACCCCTACATTGGTTTTTAACAATTTTGGCAATAATTTTGGCCCCTCAACTTTAGGGGCGGGGTTTATCCCCATAAGCACTGCTAAGTTAATGATTGAGGTATTATTTTCTAATTTGTTGTTCCACTTTATGAAGCAAACATGTACATGAATGATTGTGAAACACCATTCGTCATTCCGGCAGTCTCCCGGATTAAAGCCTGACGGGACAAGCTTAAGCCGGAATCCATAACCATCCGTCATTCCGGCAATATTTTAGACGGAAACCATGAGGACGAAATTAGCCGACAGCCGGCGAGAAAAACGATTAAATAACTGGAAACGAAAGTGGAAGGTTCAATTGATTGAGAGAATGAATTCCGATTGGGAGGATTTGTATCATGCGATCATTTAAGGGATGCGTAAAAAACCAATATACCTGGACTGCGCCGGATTTTGATTCGTATTCAAGGCGCATCAAAGGGAGCATATCAGGATATATGACCTTTGATGCAACAAAGAATACGGGTCAAAAGACAAGCAAGGCGGGTATATTCATTTTTTCCGAATCCCTAACTGGATTCCGGCTAAAAGATTGCCGGAATGACGTGGAGGTGCGAATGACGGATGGGATGCCCGCCAGATTGATGGGGAGGATGCTGGCAGAGATAATGCATGCGCTAAGTTAGCAGCGCTTATGGGGTTTATCCCCGGCCACTATTGTGAGAATAAAGAAAATGCGTGGTCATCTTTATACCTAAATGAAAGGAAAAACATACAATGCGGTTATCCGTCGTAGTACCCTGCTATAATGAGCATAAAACCATTAAAAATCTGATAATGGCGGTGAAAGCATCGCCGGTTCAAAACAAGGAAATCATCATTGTGGATGATTGTTCAGTTGATGGCACAAGAGAAATATTAAAAAAAGAGATTGAACCGCTTGTTGATAAAATTATTTACCATGATGTGAACCAAGGAAAAGGAGCTGCGCTCAGAACCGGTTTGAAGCATGTAACCGGTGATATCGTTCTTATTCAGGACGCTGACCTGGAATACAATCCCCAGGAATACCCGAAACTTATTTCACCGATCATTGAAGGAAAAGCAGATGTTGTCTACGGTTCGAGATTTATTGGCGGGCAGGAGCGAAGAGTCCTTTATTTCTGGCACATGATTGGCAACCGGTTCCTGACACTGCTTTCCAACGCGTTTACGAATATAAACCTGACTGATATGGAAACATGCTATAAGGCTTTTCGCAGGGATGTAATACAACAAATAGATATTAAAGAAAGTCGGTTTGGGTTTGAACCTGAGATTACGGCCAAGGTCGCTCGAATGAAACTAAGAATTTATGAGATCGGCATATCATACTCAGGCAGAACATATGAAGAGGGGAAAAAAATCAACTGGAAAGATGGGATCAGAGCCATTTATTGTATCTTAAAATATAATGTGTTCAGCAAATAACAGGCCTTGATCATCGTTTCGGCCAGTACAATGTCATTCCGGCATGCTTTTAGCCGGAATCTATGTTCGGAATAGCACATAACTGGATTCCCGATAGAAACATTCGGGAATGACAAACCTG
>JAQIBZ010000439.1 GCA_027858815.1 Desulfobacteraceae bacterium | reverse complement strand
CCATTTTCCGCTCCCAGCACCACAACGCCGGCTTTGATTTTATCCCTGAATTTATCTGCCAGATCCCGCAAAGCCGCCGGAGATTCCACTTCAACTTTTTTTGCCACCACCTTAATACCATTAACGGTCTGCACATCATCTTCGATATTATCCGCAGATTTTGCGGCAATTTGTGATTTTAATTTCTCCATCTCTTTTTCAAGCGATTTCTGCCCGGATAGCAGTGATTCTACCCGTGAAAATAATTTTTCCGGCCGTTCCCTGAGAATATTGGCGGTATCGTTTAACACCTTTGTAACAGTCTGGATATGATTGATTGCGGATTTACCGGTTAATGCTTCGATTCTCCGCACGCCGGATGCGACACTGGATTCACTGATAATTTTAAACAATCCAATATTACCGGTCAATTCCGTATGGGTGCCACCGCATAATTCCTTGCTGAACGTATCAAGCGAAATCACCCGCACCACATCTCCGTATTTTTCTTCAAAAAGAGCCATGGCACAGCTTTTAAACGCTTCATCTGCGGACATCTCTTTAATAGCTACGAAAATATTGTCGCAAATCCGGTCATTGACTAGGGCTTCTATCCGGTTGAGGGTATCAAGGTCCACCTGTGAAAAATGCGAAAAATCAAACCGCAGCCGATCCGGACCCACATGTGAACCCGCCTGGCGCACATGATCACCCAGCACCTCCCGCAATGCCGCATGCAGCAGATGCGTTGCCGTGTGATTGATTTCAGTGGCATTGCGTTTGCGCGCATCCACCGTCAGCGTAACAGAATCCCCCTTCTTAACAGTTCCGGATACGACTTTGCCTTTGTGTATGATCAGGCCGGTGGGATCTTTGATGGTTTGTTCAATCTCGATCACCAATCCGTCGGCACTTATTTGGCCGGCATCACCGACCTGACCGCCGGACTCCGCATAAAAAGATGTTTTCCGAGTGACCAGTTCAACACTTTCTCCAACATGCGCAACATCAGCAGCTTTGCCATCTTTAACGATCAACAAAACCTCGGAATCACATGACTGACTGTTGTATCCCACAAATTTCGGCATTTTTCCGACATTTGCCGTAAAATTCTTATATGCATCACTGACATTTGAAAAAGACACTTTTGAGCGGGATTTTACCTTCTGGTCTGCCATGGCCTGATCATACCCATCCAGATCCAGATCCAGCTTACTGTCTCTTACCACATCCTTGACAATATCCACCGGAAACCCAAAGGTATCATAAAGCTTAAAAATGACATCACCAGGCACAACGGTTTCATTGCGTTTTTTCATGCTCCCGATGGTTTCATTTAAAAGTTTGAGCCCGTTATCTAAGGTTTCAGAAAAACGCAGTTCTTCATTTTTAATAACATTGGTGATAAATGCGCTGTCTTCGGTAAGTTCCGGATATCCTGCCTGCATCACCGCAAAAACCGTTGCCACCGTTTCATGTAAAAAAGGTTCGGTCAAAGAAATATTGCGTCCATAGCGAATGGCCCGGCGCAGGATTCTGCGCAATACATATCCGCGCCCCTCGTTTGACGGCAAAACCCCGTCACCGACCATAAAGGCACCGGCGCGACTGTGATCGGCAATGACTTTCATTGCCACATCGGTTGCCGGATCATCACCCAGTTTTTTGCCGGAAAGTGTTTCAATCTTTCTCATAATCGGCATAAACAGGTCAGTATCATAATTTGTCGGCACATTCTGGGTTACGGAAGCGATCCGTTCCAGTCCCATGCCGGTGTCAATGCTCGGATGCGGCAGGGGCGTCAGTTTTCCGGCTTCATCACGGTTATACTGCATGAACACGAGATTCCAGATTTCAAGGTAACGGTCGCAATCACAGCCCGCCGCGCAATCGTCCCTGTCACAGGCGAATTCTTCACCCCGGTCAATTAAAATTTCCGAACAGGGACCGCAGGGGCCGGTATCTCCCATAGACCAGAAATTATCTTTTTCCCCAAGCCGGACAATCCGGTCAGGAGAAACGCCGATTTTCTCACGCCAGATATCATAGGCCTCGTCATCATCTAAAAATACCGAAATCCATAATTTATCCGCCGGAAGGTTGTATTCATTCACCAGAAGATCCCAGGCAAAGCGGATGGCGTCTTCCTTAAAATAATCACCAAAGGAAAAATTTCCCAGCATTTCAAAAAATGTGTGATGCCGGGCGGTATAACCGACATTTTCAAGGTCATTATGTTTTCCGCCGGCCCGGATACACTTCTGGGAAGTCACCGCCTTGGTATAATCCCGCTTTTCCTCTCCGAGAAATGTCCGCTTAAACTGGACCATACCGGCATTGGTAAACAAAAGCGTCGGGTCGTCCTGCGGCACCACGGATGAACTCCGGACCAACTGGTGGTTCTGGCGTTTAAAATAATCAAAAAACTTTTTCCGTATTTCGTATCCGGTCATTAATCCCCCGTATATCTACTTCTCTTTGGTTTCTGGCTTTTTGGATTCTGGCTTTTTGGATTCTTTTTCCTGATCCGTATTAACTTCTTCAGCAATGAGTCCGATGGCCCCTTTGACCTTAATCATTAAACGATCAAATAAATCTGTGTTTTCCTTGAAGAATTTTTTAACATTCTCACGGCCCTGGCCAATGCGCTCTCCTTCATAGGAATACCAGGAACCGCTTTTCTCGATCACATTGGCCTCAACACCGATATCTAAAAGTTCGCCGGTGCTTGAAATCCCTTCACCATACATAATATCGAATTCAGCCTGTTTAAACGGCGGCGCCATTTTATTCTTCACCACCTTGGCCTTGGTCCGGTTGCCCATGACCTCCTGACCGTCCTTGATGGCTGCCATGCGACGAATTTCAATCCGTACGGATGAATAAAATTTCAAGGCATTGCCGCCGGTAGTGGTTTCCGGATTACCAAACATCACACCGATTTTCATGCGGATCTGGTTGATAAAAACAACTGAAGTACTGGTTTTACTGATGGTCCCGGTCAATTTCCGCAGGGCCTGAGACATCAGCCGCGCCTGGAGGCCCATATGAGAATCCCCCATGTCCCCTTCGATTTCAGCACGCGGCACAAGGGCGGCCACAGAATCAATCACCAGGATGTCTATGGCCCCGCTCCGTACCAGCATATCCGTAATTTCAAGGGCCTGTTCACCGGTATCCGGCTGAGAAACCAGCAATTCATCACAATTCACACCCAGTTTTTTCGCATAGGCTGTATCTAAGGCATGTTCCGCATCAATGAATGCGGCAATGCCCCCCTGTTTCTGGGCTTCGGCAACGAGATGCAGTGCCAGGGTTGTCTTTCCGGACGATTCCGGGCCGTATATTTCCGTCACCCGTCCCCGGGGAATACCGCCGATGCCAAGGGCTTTGTCCAGGGCCAGCGAGCCCGTAGGAATGGTAGGGACCTGAGCGATTGCGCTCCCGCCAAGTTTCATGATCGAACCTTTGCCAAATTGACGCTCAATCTGGGTAATCGCGGATTCCACAGCTCTTTCTTTATCCATGCTCTTGGTCATACAGCCTCCTTATTATCTTATATCATTTGTTACAGCATTTATTTTTATTTTCAATCAATCCCGTACAGACAAAAAATTATTACCCGAGTCGGATACTTGACAGATTCGTATATATCGGACCCGATGGTTTCAATTCACTTTTATATACAGAAACAGCATCAACTAAAAATTCATCGGAGATCATATCTTTATATGATCTCATCATATCAATCAAGGTTTCAGAATCCTGTCGCCCCTTAAACCGTCCCAGAGTTAAATGCCCGGTAAACCGCCTTTCCTCTCTGGCGAATCCTAAGGAATGCATGCCGTTATCAATAGCTTTTTGCAGTTTTTCAAGCAGATCCGTCTGCCCGGATATTCCGGTCCATAAAACCCTTGGCCGCCGGATGTCCGGAAAAACCCCCACCCCTGCAGCACGAATTGTTATGGGCGCAATCCCCCTGACTGAAGCATCGACAACCCGGCAGACCGGTTCGACATCATCAGGACAAATATCTCCTAAAAATTTCAGTGTTAAATGAATATTCTCCGGTTGGCTCCACTTAATCCGAAACCCGTGCTTTTTCAAATCCTGCCGGATGTCGGACAGCATTCTTATAACATGGTCCGGCAATTTAACCGCAACAAAAATGCGAATTTTAGATTTTCCTGATTTATCACTGGCTGATAATTTTTTTCTGGTCATCAAAAAATTTTATATCCTTCTTCCCCGAACCGACGATCGCCGAGGTTGCCGCATATGCAAGGAAGAAGCTTTTTAAGCTATCGTCGCCTATGCGGAAAAGCACCCGAAGTAAAAAATATGGCGAAGCAGATGCGGTAAAATCGGCAATCGCTATAGCATTCATCTCAGAACAAGCAAAACAACCTGCAGCACGATATTGCTCATAATACCGGCAACCACATCATCAAGGACCACACCAGTACCACCCGTAAAACGTTTTTCCAGATAATTGACTGGAAACGGTTTTAAAATATCAAAAAACCGGAAAACAAGAAAGCCGCCAATTGCCAGATATGGATTAAAATCAATCGCCAGAAAAGTCATTCCCATACCGGCGATCTCATCAATGACAATGCATCCGGGGTCCTTGGTTTTAAGAGATTTCTCCGCTTTTCCGGCAACCCAGATGGAAAACAAAATAAA